>JACRDL010000063.1 GCA_016218625.1 Elusimicrobiota bacterium | reverse complement strand
TGATTTGTGGTATCGTTGATAAATACTTTTTAAGTATTGCATTCTTGAGTACCTGTCCATAATGTAACCCCCTTTTGCCGGGTTACATTATATATGATTTGACGATTACCTCTTGGGTTACATTTTACATGATTTGATACGGGGGCATTCAGAGGACTGAAAAAGTTTCGCGGCGCCGCCTCAATTAAAACGTGGCTCATTAAAATTGCTTTAAATAATGCAAGGTCATATTTCAGAAAAAGAAAATTTTTATCATTTTTTTATGATGCAGAGGGAAAAGCCGCCGATATCAAAGACGAGACGCAAAATACGGAAAAATCCGTTGAAGACGAAGCAGTAAAAAAAACGGTTAATAAAGCGATTGCTAAACTGCCTTCTCGTCAGAAAGAGGTTTTTGTTATGAAACATTTGAGCGGATTTTCTATCAGTCAAATTTCGGAAGTGCTTGGCATTGCGGAGGGCAGCGTTAAGGCGAATCTTTTCAAATCGCTCAAAAATCTTAAAAAATATCTGGAGGATTTTAATGAAGTGCGGTGAGACAAAAAAAGAATTATATTTCTACATCAAGGATGAACTTGAAACGGGAAAAAAAACCGAAATAGAAAATCATCTGAAAGAATGTTCCGCTTGTCGGAGTTTGCTGGGAGGGTTTTCAAAAACACTTGAAACTGTGGATAAAAATCCCGTTAGTTATCCGGGAAAGAATTGGAATTATTTCGCTTCCGAAATTTTGAGCGGTGTTTATGAAAAGAAAAAGTTTATTTTTTGGAAACCCGCATTGGTGTTTGCGTTAAGTTTTTTTGTTTTCGCCGCAGGTTACATATATTATCATCAAAAAAAATTACAGGAAAATGTTGCGTCGTCCGATACGGAGAAACTTGTTACATATCTTTCAAATTTTGATATACCGGAATTGTATCAATAAAAGGCGGGGAGTAGGCAGTAGGGAGTAGATAAAATCACTTCCCACTTACTACTTCCTACTTACTGGTGTTAAGGGGGGTTTTATGAAAAGGTTTTTGGGTTTGTTGGTTGGGTTTTTGATGTTGGGGACTGGTTTTGTTTTTGCCGAGATGCCCTGTGAAAAAGGAACAGGGCAGGGTAAAGAAATGAAACATGAAATGGGTCGGGTCGGCGAGCGTGATGAAGATGTCGGCAATGTCAAAAAATATCTGAATTGCCGTCAGGAATTAAATCTTACCGACGAACAGGTGAGAGTTCTTGAAAAAATCCGCAATGATTTCAGGCGGGATGCAATAAAACGGCAGGCGGATATGAAACTTGTCCGTATGGATCTGCAGGAAACTATGCGTCAGGAAAAACCGGATTTTGCCGCCGCCAAGGCGAAAATCAAACAGATTTCCGAGTTGCAATTTGTATCAAAAATTGCTATGATTGATGCGATGGAAAAGGGTTACAATACCCTAACCAAAGAGCAGCAGGATAAACTACCTCAACTTAAAAAAGAAAGAAGAGAAAATTGGAAAAAAAATAAAATGGGCGAAAAAAAATGAAAAATCACAGATGTCATTGCGAGCGACTGAAAGGAGCGTGGCAATCTCTGAATGGATTGCTTCGGCATCGCCTCGCAATGACAGTAATACTGTCAATTTTTAATTATTTTTGCCTCTATTCCCAACCACTTACATTGCAGGATGTTTTAGCACAGGCAAAGAAAAATAATCCTATCTTGCTGAAAGCGGAAAAATCGGTTAAGTTAGCCCGTCTGCAATATCAGAGTTCCTTTACCAATTTTCTTCCGCAGTTATCTGCAAATGCCGGTATCTCGCAAGCGGATTCGGACAATTCCGGTTGGTCAAAAGATTATTCTTATGGACTCTCGGGAAGGGTTTCCGTTTTTTCCGGCTTTTCCGATACCAGCAATACCTCGTCAAAAAGGATCCAGTTAAAAATTGCCCAAGCGGAATATAAAAAAACCCTTTCCGGAGTAGTTTTCAGTGTAAAAAAAAGTTTTACGGAACTATTGTGGAGTCAAGAATCGGTAAAACTTGCCGAGGAAATTCTTAAAAGGCGCACTGAAAATTACGAATTGGTTAAATTTAAATATGATGCCGGCAGAGAAGACAGGGGTTCTCTTCTTCGGGTAGAAGCGGACAAATATCAGTCGGAATATGAACTGTCAAAATCAGAAAGAAGCGTTGTTTCCGCTGCCCAAGAACTTCTAAAAGACATCGGAAATAACTCGGACAATGGAGCGGAAATACCGTCGGTTGCAGGAAGTTTTACCATCGGGCAGTCCACATCCGTTCCGGTTTTCGGCGAGATGCTCCTCAATATACCGGATTATGTCATCGCGAAAAATAATCTGGATAAATTGGAATATGATTTGAAAGCGGCAAAAAGTCAACTTTATCCCGAAATTTCCCTTTCCGGCAGCGTTTCAAAAACCGGCGATAAATGGTTGCCGGAAAACAGCAGGCAATCCGTGGACCTGCAACTTTCATACCCGTTTTTTCCCGGAGGCAGAAATTATTATGATATAAAATTAGCACAGACCGACAAAGCAATTTCTGAGGAGGCGTTCCGTTCGGTGCAACAGCAACTCACATCAATGCTTTTTTCCGTCTGGAACGATTTTATTAATGAAGTTGAAAGCGTAAATGTC
>JACRDL010000064.1 GCA_016218625.1 Elusimicrobiota bacterium | reverse complement strand
TAAACAGTGAAAAAAAGTTAATAAAAGAAAAATCCACTTCCTTTCACTTCTTTTCACTTTCTTTCACTTTCTCTACACTATTTCCAGACTTCATTTCCAAACAAACCAAACAAACAGATACGACGCAAAAACGGCAACTAATGTGAACGGCAATCCCATTTTTACGAAATCAAAAAATCTAACCGGATAACCCTCTTTTTTTAAGATGCCGCAGGCGACTATATTTGCCGCTGCGCCTATCGGCGTAATATTACCTCCGATAGAGGCACCTATCAAAAGCCCGAATAAAAACAAAGATGGATTGACGCCGAGATTTGCCGAGACAGAAATGGCAACTGGCAACATCGCAGCAAGATACGGAACATTGTCTATAAACGCCGACAGAAATACTGACAGAAAAACGATCGCCGTAAAACCGAGAAATATATTTTGTCCTATCAAACCCGAAAGCCCGATAGAAATTTTTTCAATCCAACCGTTTAATGAAAGACCGCCGACCAGAATAAAAACCGCCATAAGAAAAAATGTTGTGTCCCAGTCAAGTTTTTTAAGCCCTTCAAAGATTTTTTCCTTTTTTGTGAGAGAACCCCAGACAAGCGAGATAAATCCCGCCACCATACAGATAGCGCCCGCCATATAACCGAAATTCTTGTCAAAAAAAGAAGAACCGGCAAGAAGCACGATTAAAAGAACGAGAATTAGCGTCGGAAACCAGGACCTCACTTTTTCCTGGGCAACCAATTCCGTTTTTTCTTTATGATGTCTGAAAAAATAATAAAGCACAAAAAAAGATACAGCGGCTCCTAATTCAACTGCGAAAAAAATACTGGGTTTCCTGTGATAAAAGAAAAAATCAAAAAAATTCATTTTTGCGAAACCGCCTAAAAGCATGCTCGGCGGGTCGCCTATAAGCGTTGCAGTTCCTTGAAGGTTTGAAGAGATTGCAATCGCTATCATCATATTGGTCGGATTGATTTTAAGTTTTTTTGCAAGAGCAATCGCAATGGGCGCAACTATTAAAACGGTTGCAACATTTTCAACAAATGCGGAGATAAATCCTGCCAACAGGCATATAAAAAGTATAGCCCAAGCGGTATTTTTTGCGCGGTTAACAATTATTTCGGCGAGGTAAGCGGGAAATCTGCTTTCCATAAAAACATCGGCGACAACAAGCGTGCCGATGAAAATTCCCATCACATTCCAGTTAACACCCGAAGGAGATGTTAGGGCATCTTTTATGGAGATGGCTCCAAAAGAAAATAAAATTAAAACTCCGATCATTGACACAACGGTTCTTTTATGCGGAAGGATGACAAAACATAAGTAAGAGAGCAAAAACACGGAAAGTGAAATAAACTCTTTGTTCATAAAATATTTCCGCGTTTATTAAAAAGATTCATTGTTTTCTGAAGACCGCTGTCAATAAAAACGGAAACGGCATCGGAAGCCCGTGAAATCACCGGTTTTAAATCTTTTGATTCTTCTTTCGTAAAATTTGACAGAACAAAATCAACGGGGTCCACATTCTCCGGCGGACGGCCAATGCCTATTCTTAACCGGCAGAACTCTCCCGTACCGAGGGCATCAATTACCGATTGAATGCCGTTATGCCCTCCGGAAGAACCGCCTTTTCTTATCCGAATATTACCAGAAGAAAGATCCATATCGTCAGAAATAACAAGAATATCCTCATAATCAGGATTATATTTTTTTATCAAAGGCATTATCGCATAACCGCTTCTATTCATAAACAATGTCGGTTTCGCAATAAGAAAATCGGAGCGACCGGAAATTAATGTGCGGTCTTTATACTCCCGCCACTTTAGTGATTTGTCTTCCGCAAAATTATCAAGCACTGCAAAACCTATATTGTGCCTCGTAGAAAAATACTTTTTTCCGGGATTACCCAGACCGACGATAAACTTCATATTTCGCTTCGCTCATTACACGGAACTGACACTGAACTCACACACAGAACCGACTCGGAACTGTTCCGCTTCTGTTCCGTGTTCTTGTTCCGTGTCTGTTTAGTGTGATTTCTTTTCTTCTTTTTTAATAGGTGCAGCAGTCGGCGATTCTTTCTTCGCACCGGCAACAGGTGCCGCCGGAGACACTACCTCGCCCTCTTCACCCTCTTCAATCTTCTTACCCTTACCTATTACTTCCGGTTCGGCTGCCACTTCGCCAACGACGGCACCAGGTGTAACCTCTTCAAGAATAGTCGGAGATACGATGTTGACAACTATCTGGTCGGGCGCAATCAGAATATCAACATTTTTAGGCACAACTAAATCCTTCACAAGAACTGTATTGCCTATTTCAAGTTTTGAAATATCAACCATGATTTTTTCGGGAATGTCCGCAGGGAGACACTTCACTTTCAATTCTCGGACTATGTGTGAAAGAACGCCACCGGATTTAATCCCCGGGGCAACACCTTCCAGCACGACAGGAATTGAAATATCAATTTTCTTTTTCATACTGACAGAGTAAAAATCAATATGGGAAAGTTCGCGGGAAATAACATTTTTTTGGATATCCTTTATAAGAACCGTTTTTGAGGTCTTATCGGGCATGTTAAGTGTAATCATAACATTGCGGCCCGCCCTTTTAAGCAGTGTTGTGAATTTGACGGCATCAACCGTAAGAGACATATTCGCCATATCGCCGTACAAAATTGCAGGGATTAAACCCTTCGCTCTCAACTTCTTCATCTCGCCTTTTGATACCGGTTTCCTCTCTTGTGAATCCAATGTGAACTTTTCCATAGTCGCTACGCTCCTTACACGGAACAAACACAGAAGCCCGCTAAAGCGGGACACAGAACTAACTCGGAACTGTTCCGTGTCTGTTCCGTGATTTTTATAACTCAAATAATTCCGACACTGATTTCTCGTCGTGAATTCTTAATATCGCATCCGCTAAAAGTTTGCCGACGGATAAAACCTTTATCTTTTTCGGCTGTGATTTATTGCCGGAGATGGAATTGGTAACGACTACTTCTTTTACGGATGACTTTTCTATTTTTTCGTAGGCACTACCTGCAAAAATCCCGTGGGCGGCGGTAGCATAAATATCGGCCGCGCCGCTTTTTTTCAATGCCTCTACGGATTTGACAATCGTGCCGGCTGTCTCAATCAT
>JACRDL010000062.1 GCA_016218625.1 Elusimicrobiota bacterium | reverse complement strand
CACCGCAGAGAGTTTAAACTCCCTGTCAAACCGCTTCTTCTTCACTTCTTGACCTTCCATTGGACACCTCCCACTTTTTGAGGTCAGCGGCTATTATACCACTAACTCTTCTAAGTGTCCACTTTTTTGGGGGAAGATCAATATGGATAATTGAATTGCCCATCGCCAGCACCCAAACTTCCCCATTTAGTAATAAATGTACCATTTGAGTTAAATACTTGCACACGATTGCTTTCAGTATCTGTAACATAAACATTACCAGAAGCATCAATAGCTATATTAGACGGCTTATTAAATTGTCCGTCACCAGTACCAAAGGTTCCCCACATAGTAATAAATGTACCATTTGAGTTAAATTTTTGGATACGATTTTGTTCAGTATCTGCAACATAAACATTACCGGAAGCATCAACGGCCACTCCGCGGGGATAATTAAATACCCAAGAACCACCCCATTGGGTAATAAATGTCCCGTCTAAACTAAATTTCTGAATACGATGATTAGTTTGGTCGGCAACATAAAGATTACCTGAAGTATCTATAACTATGCCCATTGGATATTGAAACTGTCCAGCACCAGAACCTTGAGTTCCCCATTTTCGTAGAAATACATAGTTAGTTGGTACAACTACAGATGGTTCAACTTTAACAGTTATTGTTGAGAATTGTGTTTCTGTGAGTGTTTTATTACTGATGTCAGTGGGAGATTGAAATCGTAAGTCAAATTTCTGTTCCACATTAGATGCAAGTTGGTCAATTATTATATTTTCTATTTTTGCAATTGAGTTCCACTGTGGTTGTGTACCTTGCTGTGTTGTTTTTCCCCATTGAAGTGCAAACAAATCTAACCCGGGAGTTGCTGATAGCAACCAATGTTTTGTATCTGTTGTTCTGATTTTTACTGTGGCAGGAGAGTCACCGATATTCTTAACTGTAAAGTTGCCCCCACCTATCGGTGTCTGTGTCGTCCAAGTAGCATAATCACCGGCACCACCAGTTCCAGCATTCCAGGAATTTGGAGTTACTTGCACTCCAACAGCCGCCATACAAATATTTCCAGCAGGAACAATCAAATAGAACAAAAATACAACTCCGGTATACAATGTTTTTTTCATCTTGCTACCTCCCAATTTTTTTCCGTTTACCTTGAATCAGAATTACTCGACCTTTTATTTTTTCATTAGTTTTTGTAATTTTTTATAATTTTCAGAGGCTGCTGTATATTGAGGATTTATTTTTATTGCAATTTCAAACTCTTTCAATGCTTTTTCATACATTTGTCTAATACCATATAGTATTCCTAAATCATTATGCACCGTAGCGTTATTGTAGTTAATCTCAATCGCTCTTTTAAACGATAATTCCGCTTCGTTATATTGCTTCGTGTTGACAAAACTTAAACCTAAATAATAATAAGCCATCGCATTATCAGGAAAGTATTTTACCGCTTTACTTAAATTTTCAATTGCCTCTTGCCATTTTTTTTGTTTGAAAGTTGATACGCCGATATAATAATAAACATCTTTATATTCAGGGTCAAGTATATGAACTCTTTTCCACGCCCTTTCTGAATGTTTCCACATACTCCTGATAGTATAATCATATGCAAGATGTTCGTAAATAGAAACATTATTCGTAATATCATAAAGCAGAATTGAATACCCGACATTGTCGTAGGGAACAAATTCATCAAGCCAATCCATAAGTTTTTTATCTTTAGTTATCCATTGCATTTGTAACAAACTGACACTAACGGCTAATATTTCTCGTTTGGGTTGTAAAGTATTTACAAAATCGTTATCTATCGGGCACCCCAGACTTAGCTGACCATAAATTTCGGGTTGCAAACCATAATATCTATAATCAGCATTCCCCAAATATGCCAATGTTAGAGAATCTTCAGGAGTTATTTTTTGCTTTAATCCTTTAATATCCTGTCCTAAATCTAAATTACTGTCAACAAGATATTTATATCCATTTTTACTGCCTCCGACAAATTCATTAAAATATGAAAAAAAATGTGGATAGATTGACAATGTATTGTAAAAAGTCCAAATACCTAAAATACTAACCGCTATAATTTTTGTCGAGGTCTTTCTATCTAAAATATGTCCTGCGGTCATTACTAAAAATGGATAAATCGGCAACACATATCTTAAACCTAATTTTGCAGAAGAGACGGAGGCAAATATCAACCAGATAACTATAGGAGCAAGAATAAATACTATATTAGTATAGACATCCTGTTTTTGTTTTTTCTTAACCAATGTCAAAACTGCTAATATTAAACCAGTGATATACAATATCAAAACTGATATCGGAGTTTTTATAACAATCGCATAAAAATAATAATACCATGGTAGCGGCGTCTCCATTTTCCCACAGAAGAAATTTGCACCAGGCAGGAATGCCATTACTCTGCTAAACTGTTGTTTCAAACAATCAAAATAATACTGAAATTCTGTAAAACGATATGTTGCTGTGAGAGATACTATTCCTGCAATACAAATTACTCCGAAAAACAATAACATTCTGGACAATTTTTCTTTTCGGTGCCACCACAGCCAAAAAGTCAAAACAAATAAAATAGGAAATACTATCGCACCGGGAAATCTTGTAGCAGTTGTTAAACCGGCAAATATACCGGTTAAAACCAGATATTTATATTTATAAAATTTGGCGAACAGCCAATAAAAATAAATCGTAAGTGTTAAAAAAAACATGCATACTATTTCGGTCATCGCTAACCCGCCCCATGCCAAAATATTGGGTTCAAATGAGTAAATTGCCAAACTTAGAAAACCAGCAGGATTACCAAAAATCGTAGATACCCACAAAAATATCAAAATTCCCAACAAAAATGTAATAAAAGCACTGGATAGACGACCTGAAAATAATATCTTATCTGCATCCACTTTATTGTTGTATAAAAAATCGTGCCCATATCCCCACTGGTCCGCAGATTTCCATTTGTCGGTATTTGTTTGTGCGTCTAACGGTAAGAATAACAACGGAACTGCAAAAAGTAATTTTGAAAGAGGCGGATGTTCTGGAACCATTTTATAATCCCCTGTTTTCCATATTGAGTATCCGCTTGATAAATATACCGGCTCGTCGGTCACCGCTGCCTTATATTGAATGCTTTTTATGATAAATATCTGCTGGATTAACAACAGACATATAACAAATGTCCATTTATATCCGTTTTTAATTTTTATATTCTTTTGATTACTTATAATATTTTTCAATAAACCACCTGTTCTCAAAAAGTTTTTTCATAATTTTTTATTATTTCAAGAAATTTTTTCAATTCGGAAAGTTTTATTGAGTTGGGACCGTCCGATAATGCCTTCTCTGGATTGTGATGAACCTCCGCAAAAAGAGCGGATGCGCCAACTGAAATTGCCGCTTTTGACAGGGGAAGTATAAATTCCCTCTGACCGCCGGTTTTGTCGCCGAATCCTCCGGGAAGTTGAACCGAATGGGTAGCATCAAAAACAATGGGATAACCAAAATCTTTCATTATTATAAGGGACCGAAAATCAACCACAAGATTATTATAGCCGAAAAAGGTGCCGCGTTCCGTTAATAAAATTTTTTTATTGCCTGTTGAGGTAATTTTTTCCACAACATTTTTCATCTCATATGGTGAAAGGAATTGTCCTTTCTTCACATTTATCGGTTTTCCGGTTTTTGCTGATGCAATAAGTAAATCCGTTTGCCGACATAAATAAGCAGGAATTTGAATTACATCGGCAATTTCCGCCACATATGGAACATCGTGTGTACAGTGAACATCAACCAAAAGCGGGATGCTATACTTTTTTTTCACCCTTGATAAAATTTCAAGTCCTTTTTTAAGCCCGGGACCTCTGAATGATTTTATTGATGTTCGGTTTGCTTTATCGTAGGATGCCTTGAATATAAAAGGAATTTTTAACTGCCCCGTTATTTTTTTGATTCCGGCCGCGAGTTCAAAAACCATTTTTTCGTTTTCAATTACGCAAGGACCTGCAATAAGCACCGTCGGATTTTTTCCGCCGATTTCAATATTACCGATTTTTATTTCTTTAACCATTTTTTAACCTTAACTTACCCGGAGCGAGGCAGAAATTTCTCCAGACCCTTGAGGAGCGACTACGCTTTCAAGAGCGACGAACAGAGCGAGGGCAACAGGGTGGTTGCCCGAGCGTGTCTGGAAAATTTGCTGCCGAGCGACAACCATTTTTTAACCTCGCTCAAATCACTTTTAGTATCAACGCCTATCGTCTTGTATTTTGTTTTTGTGACATAAATTTTATGACCGTTTTCTAAAATACGAAGTTGCTCAAGTTTTTCCGCTAGTTCAAGCGGCATTTGTTTCATCCGTGCAAATTTTAATAAAAATTTTTTTCTATAAACATATAGCCCGATATGTTTTAAGGAATTGGGTAATGGTAACCGTGAAAAGTAAATCGCAAAATTATTCTTATCCGAAATCACCTTGACATTATTCGGGTTGTTTTTTTCTTTTTCATTTTCAAAAGCTGTCGCAATCGTGGAAACCATAATATTTTTATTTTTTATAAGCGGCTTGATAGCGGCGTCAATAATTTCCGGTTTCATCATCGGTTCATCGCCCTGTATATTTATGACAATATCACAATTGATTTTTTTTACGACATAAGCGAGGCGATCCGTGCCGCTATTACATTCCGGAGTCATAACAACTTTGGAGGCGAATGTTCCGGCACAATCAAAAATCCTTTTATCGTCGGTAGCAATAATGGCTTCGTCTAAAAATTTTGACATCAACGACGCCTCATAAACCCACTGAATCATCGGTCTGTCTAAAATTTTAACGAGCGGTTTGCCGGGGAAACGAGTTGAATTATAACGAACGGGAATGATGCCGATAATTTTCATTTTCTCATTTTCTCATTTGACGAAATGAGAAAGTGACTTTTTTAATTCTTCTTTTGAAACGGTAGCGGTACCTAATTTGCCGACTACAACTCCGGCGGCACAATTAGCAATCCTTGCCGATTCAATTAAAGAAGCGCCGCAGGATAATGCGAGCGTTAAAACGGCAATCACGGTATCGCCGGCACCGGTTACATCAAAAACCTCTCTTGCCGTCGTCGGTATATGGGTGTTTTTTTCTTTTTCAAAAAGCGTCATTCCGTTTTCACCCTGTGTAATCAAGACGGAACGGCATTTGAGTTTTTTTAGTATTTTTTTGCCGAGGTTTTTAAAATCATTTTCGTTTTTTAATTTGGCTACACCCATTCCACTCATCGCTTCGTAAATATTGGGGGTCAGACAATCAACGAATTTGTATCTTGAAAAATTTTCTATTTTGGGGTCAACGGTGACCAGTTTTTTATGTTTTTTAGTTAATCGTATAATTTCAGATATTGCTTTTTGCGTTACAACACCCTTACCGTAATCCGATATCAAAACGGCATCGGATGCGGGTATTTTTTTATTTATAAATTGCATAATTTTTTCTGTCATCAACAGGGAAAGTTCACATACCGTCTCTTTGTCAAATCTTACAACCTGCTGATGCCCCGCTATAACACGGGTCTTAATTGATGTTTTTATTGTGTTGTCCGTGAAAATCCCGCCGGTATCAATGTTTTTTTTATTAAGTTCTTTTAGTAAAATTTCCGCAGCATAATCATTGCCTACACGCCCGACAACCGAAACGCTGCCACCGAGTGAAATTATGTTATTGGCAACGTTTCCCGCACCGCCCAAACAGTATGTTTCGTCCTTAACTTCAACTACGGGAACAGGCGCTTCCGGAGAAATTCTTTTTGATTCACCGTATATAAACCTGTCAAGAATTAAATCTCCGACGATAAGCACTTTTGCTTTCGAGAATTTTCTCAATATATTATTCAAACTCATAAAAAAAATTATACTAATTTATTTGAGGAAAGTCAACAACGCGTATCAAATCATGTAAAATGTAACCCAAGGGGTAATCGTCAAATCATATATAATGTAACCCGACAAAAGGGGGTTACATTATGGACAGGTACTCAAGAATGCAATACTTAAAAAGTATTTATCAACGATACCACAAAT
>JACRDL010000060.1 GCA_016218625.1 Elusimicrobiota bacterium | reverse complement strand
GATACAGAAAAAAGAAAAAATTTCTTTTTGCCGTTGAAAAATACAAAGAAGTGCTTGAAAAAGAGCCGTATCACAAAAAATCAAGGGAGCAGCTTTCCGATATGTACACTGAAATAAAACATAAAGTTGACGAAAAAATTTTATATAAAAGCGAAGAGGTTTATTATGCCCAAAGTATTTTATATTTCATAAATAATGATTTAACCGCCGCAATGCGCGAATGGGGAAAATGTCTCGCCATAACTCCTACAAACGAGGAGGTAAGAAAGTTTTTCAACAAAACAAAGGGGCAATTAGCGGAGGAATATCAGAGACAAAAGCAGGAAGAAAAAGAGTCAAAAATAAAGAAACTTCATGAAGACGGAGTTGAACTTTTTAATTCGGCGAAATATGACGAAGCAGCAGAAAAATTTCAGGCGGTAATAAATCTGAATCCGGGTCATGTTTCGGCGACATTTTATCTGGAGCAGATTGAGGATATAAGGAATGCCGCCGCCGGAAAAGAGGTTAAAAAACCACATCGCAAAAAAAAGGCACAGGGTAAAGAGCCGGAAGCAATTTCAATTGATTACGAAAAAGCGGAGGATTTATATAATCAGGGCTTACAGGAATATGCCGCAGGACATCTCATTGAAGCGATTGAACTATGGAAAAAATGTCTCAAATATAATCCCTCACATGAAAAAGCATCGGTCAACATAGAAAAAGCAAAATCAGCAATGGGGAAAGAATGATGAAAGTCGGGAAGTGGGAAGTGGGAAATGGGAAGTGGTTAAAACAATTCATATTGTTTGGTTTTGTTTTTTCTACTTACTACTTACTACTTACTACTTCTTGCCTCTACGCTTCTTGGTCAAACCATGTAGTTATATCACAGTTTTCGACAGGAAGCAGCCGTTCCACTAAAGATGAGTTTATTGAATTATATAATCCGACGGCAAGAGAGATAGATATTTCAGAATGGCGGGTACAGTTTAAGCCGACAGACGAGGGTAAAAGTTGGGTAACAAGAGCGGTCATCCCGACGGATGAAAAGATTCCGGCTTATGGTTTTTTTCTTATTGCCAATTCTGAACCGAATTATTCCGGATTGCAAGCCGATTTAACGAAAAATTCTCCTTATGGACTTCTTTCCGAGGAGGGTTCAATTCGGATAATTGATTATGACGGCGAGGTTATTGACAAGGTGGGCTACGGGCTTAATGCTACGGAGTATGAAAAGTCACCGGTTGAAAATGACGGCGATTCCCTTGCCCGGCGGAATTACGGATTTGACACAGATAATAACAAGGCGGATTTCGTCGCTACAAAAAAAAGGAGTCCGCATAATTCGGATTCTATTCCTGAAAAGCCGTCATCGTTAGAACCGGTTGGCTCCAGACGACCATCAAAAGATCGGTTAACTGAAACAAGCCGTGAAAAAGAATTAGAAGGCGATGCGATTTACAGGGAAGCAAAAACTGACTGGCGTAACAATAAACTTTTTGATTGCATAGAAAAACTGAAAAGGATTGTTGAAATGGACCAAAAAAATTCATCCGCCCAAAGTGATTTACAGGATATACCCAAAAAAATAAAAGAGGACCTTGAAAAGAAAAATCTTGTCGGTCGCGACCAGTTTTACGGCGAAGCGGTTTTGTACTATATTCAGAGTGATTATAAATCTGCCGCGGTGAATCTGAAAAAAATTCTTCTTTTAACGCCGGAGGATATTGAAGTCCGCCAATGGTATGAAAAAATAAGTGCGTTAGTCCCGTCTGAAAAGATAGAAGAAACACAACCTGAAATTGTGCCTCAGCCCGTTTCCGTTGAAAAAGAAGAACCGATAAAAATAAAGCCGAAACCGTCGCAAAAAAAGGATGAATCGTCTGCCCCGGTTGTTTCCAAATCAAGCGCTGCAAAAAGAGATTTTGAAAAAGCGGAAGAACATTACAACAACGGTTTAAAAGAATATTCTTCTGGATATATCTCCAAAGCGATTGAGGAATGGGAGTCGTGCTTAAAATATAATCCTAATCATGAGCGTGCCAAAAATGCCCTTGCAAAAGCACGAAAAATATTAAAGAAGTGAGATTATTTAATTTAACGAAAAACAAAGTAGTCGTTGAAAATTTAACAATTGCAAAAAATTATTGTGAGAGAACGAGAGGACTTTTAGGAAAAAAAAATATAGATGAAAAAGAAGGGCTTTTGATAAAAAATTGTAATTGGATTCATATGTTTTTTATGAAGTTTCCGGTAGATGTGATATTTTTAAAAACGCAGGAGAAAGGTATTTACCCCGTTAGAAGTGGCACATCGTGCTACGATACTTCTAACGGGGTTTACAAAGTCGTAAAAATTTTAGATAATATAAAACCGTGGCGGCTCAGTTCGCCGGTTTTCCATGCGGATGCGGTTTTAGAAATAAAATCGGAAACTTCAAAAAATATAGTTTCTGTGGGCGATGAATTGGAAATTATGGAGGGAGTATGAAAACAAAAGTTCAGAGTTCAGAGTTCGTAGTTCGTAGAATCTTGTTGATTTTGCTTTTAACTATGAACTATGAACTATCAACTATCAACTGCCTCTATTGCGAAGGTACTCCGGCGGTGGTTAGGACGATTACCGATGAGTCATCAAGCGATGAACTGTCCGCACTAAACGAGATTAACAAAAGAAAAAACAAACTCGTCCATATCGCAATTGAAGCGGTTGAGATAAAAAATGAGTCAGCCCGCACTCTCGGAATTAAATGGGTTGATACGATTCAGGTGGGTGAAGTTGCCCATACTGTAGAAGGCAGAGTTCCCGCTACTATGACGGATGTGCCGGCATTGTTCAGAGTGGGCGAGTTTGCCAGATGGACATCACTTTCAGCGGATATAAAACTTCTGGTTTCAAAAGGTGCGGCGCGTTTATTGGCAAAACCGAAAATTATAGCAAAATCGGAGACAAACGCATTTTTTACCGTCGGCGGCGAGGTGCCGTATATTATTGTTTCACAGGACGGAACCGCAAGCATAGAATGGAAAGAATATGGCACCCGCGTCAATCTTTTACCCACCGTGCTTGACAACAATCAGGTCGGGCTTTCAATTTTTACCGATGTCTCTGATTTGGATTACGCCCACGGCGTAGTTATTTCGGGATTTAATTTACCCGCAATTATAACAAGAAAAGCATCTTCGTCGGTAATTTTGAGAGACGGCGAAACGCTTGCGCTCGCAGGGTTGGAAAGAAATTTCAAAGAGGAGACAACTTCCGGCGTTCCGCTTCTATCCGATATTCCGATTTTGGGACATCTGTTTTCGCATAAAGTATTCACGGATATAAAAACAACGGTTGTTATTTTCATAACGCCGACGATAGTAAAAGAAGGCGCACCGATAGAAAAAACACCGTATTAGAAAACACGGAACAGACACGGAAGCAAGGCACACGGAACAGACACGGAAAAGTTCCGCTTCAGTTCTGTGTATAAGTTCCGAGTCAGTTCAGTGTGTTCGCGGAGCGAACAATGGCACAAACAACAGGCAAAAAAAAATCATGCAAGGAAATCTTAGCGGACAAAAATGTCCTGACCGAGGAGCAGACAGCCCAGGTTGAGCAGGAAATAAAAAAGACCGGCGCCCTTTTTCAGCAGCAGGTTGTGGATATGAAACTTGTTGAAAAAGGCAAAGTTCTTAAACTTTTATCATCCGAGTGGGCTGTCAAGGCGATTGATTTATCCGTTATGGATGTTGACCCTGATATAGTTAAAATTATGCCCAAGCAGTCGGCAAAAAGATATAATGCAGTGCCTTTTGCGAAGGAAGAAAACATTTTATTCGTAGCGATGGCGGAACCCCGGGATTTATTTGCTATTGAGGATATAAATTTAAGGACCGGTTTTCATGTCCAGCCGTATCTGGCTCTTCCCGAGGATATAAAAGGCGTTTTGAATAAAGCATATGGGGTTGAAGAGGCGGCGCCGATGCCGGAAGAAGACGAGGAAGAACAACAAACAGCATCTATATCAAGTGCTGCCGATGCGGATGAAGCAAGAGAACTTACGGCGGAACTTATAGCAGGTCTTGATACTGGCGACGAGGTGCAAGTTGACAAATTTGCCGCAGAAGAATCAATGGATATTATGCAGGTTGATACATCCGCGCCTGAGATTGAAAAACTGGTCAACGCTATAATTCTGGAAGCGATTCGTCTAAAAGCATCCGATATACATGTAGAGCCGATGGAAAAACGCCTTCTTGTCAGATACCGTGTGGACGGTAATTTAAGGCGCTCAACCTTCAAGATTCCAATATCTTTCAAACAGGCGCTGATTGCAAAAATAAAAATTATGACGGGCTCAATGAACATCACCGAACGCCGCGTCCCGCAGGACGGAAGAATTCAGGTTAAAGCAAAGGGCAAGCCGATTGAGTTTCGTGTCAATATAATTCCCACTGTCTATGGCGAAAGTGCGGTTATGAGAATTTTGGACCGTTCCGGCTCAACTGCAAAACTGGAGCAATTAGGTTTTTTACCGGATACTATTGAAAAGTTCATGGCATCGCTTGCTAAACCGTACGGGCTAATTCTTGTATGCGGACCCACCGGAAGCGGTAAATCATATACATTATCAGCCGCTCTTGCCGCGATAAAAGATCCCGCGGAAAAAATTTTAACCGCCGAAAATCCGGTTGAATATAATCTTGACGGCGTTATGCAGGTTCAGGTAAATCCGGAATTAAAAATGGGAGACAAGGTTTTTGATTTTGCGATGGCTCTTCGCGCATTTCTCAGACAGGACCCAGATATAATTATGGTC
>JACRDL010000002.1 GCA_016218625.1 Elusimicrobiota bacterium | reverse complement strand
TATGACGCTGCCTCCCTGCCTCGCCGGCAGACAGGGAAAAATAGAAAAATTTACAAAAATTTTAAATCCGAACCTTATGTTGTTAATAACTTATTTCCCTCTCACCCATGGTTACATTCTTAAATGATTTGACAAGGCCCCCACAAACGTCTGTTGGACAATCTCATCCGCCTCCGCCTCGTTTCCGACCATAGAGAAAACAATTCTATAAATTTCCTGCTGATGCCTTTTTATGATTTCGTTAAAACCCGCTTCCACAAAATTAGACGCTCCAAACAAAAAAAGGTTTACCTAATATTCGTTTATTTTACGGTGGGATTTGCGGTTTTATCCTCAAACAGTGAATAAACAACGGGAATTATAATAAGCGTAATAAACATTGAGACGGTAAGACCGCCGATAACGGTTATGCCCAGGGACGCCCATGTTTCGGAGCCCTTGCCTCGGGAAAGCGCGAGAGGGAGCATTCCGAAAATCGTTGTCAGGGATGTCATCAAAATCGGACGAAGGCGAACGCGGCCTGATTCAAGTAAAGCATCGTAAATTTTTACGCCCCGGTTTTTTTGCCGTATTGTGTAATCAATAAAAACAATGGCGTTGTTGACGACAATCCCGACGAGCATAATCAAACCGATAAATGAAGTGATATTAAGCGTTTGCCCAGTGATTAAAAGCGACCAAATCACCCCGACCACCCCGAACGGAATAGAAAACATAATTATAAACGGGTCGCGGAACGATTCAAACTGCGCCGCCATAACCATATATGTAAGAAGAATTCCGAGTGAAAAAGCAAGCAGCAGGTCGGTGAATGCCTTCCTCTGTTCCTTTATGGAACCGCCGAATTCAATCGTGACATCCTTTGTTAAAGGCAGTTTGGAAATTTTTGCTTTCACATCCGCGGTGATTTTACCGATTGAACGTTCGCCTGAAGTATTTGCCTCAACCTTCACGAGCCGCGTCTGGTCTTTTCTTTCTATAGCAACCGCTCCGAGCGTTTTTTCTATTTTTACGAAATTTTTCAGCGGGATTTTTCCGCCCGACGGACTTCTTACCTCAATCCCTTCCAAATCCGTGATATCTTTTCTATCCTCCGGTTGCAAACGGACAAAAATATCGTATTCATGCCCTGCCTCACGATAGACCGTAGATATTTTTCCTGCAAAGCAATTATTTGTTGTATCGGCAATTACCTGTATCGGAATACCCAATGAAGCCGCTTTCAAACGGTCAATTTTTATAGAATACTCGGGCATGGCTTTTTCGCGGGAGACGGAAACATCCCGGACATCTTTTGTGTTTTCTAAAATCTTTTGAACTTTCTCGGAGACCGAATCAAGTTGCTCAAAATCAAGCCCCATAATTTCAATTGTTATCGGCTTGCCGCTGCCGCCCATCATTCTTTGATGCATCGGGTCGCTGCTTGAAACATTAAATTTGGAAATACCGGGAATTTTTCCGATTTCTTTCCGCATCACTTCGGCTATTTCTTTTGTTCCTCTTTTTCTTTCGTTTTTATCAACAAGCATTCCCCAGAGAAAACCGGTGGCAGATGTTTCCTTCTGCCCCGACATACCGCCGAATTTGCCTGATGACTTACCGCTTCTCGTAAGATAGATAACCTTTTCGGGAACTTTTTTATCAAAAACATCCTCTATTTTTGATACAGCCGCATTGGTGGTTTCTACATTGTTGCCTACCGGCATATCTATCTGCGTAATAATACTGCCCGTGTCTTCCTCGGGAAAAAACTCCGTTCCCACAATGGGTATCAAAAGTAAACTTATTAAAAATACGGCGGAAAAAATCCCGACCATTTTCCATCTGTTTCTCAAAGCATAAACAAGAATAATGTTGTATTCTTTATGAATCCAATTAAAGGATTTCTCGCTTATGTCTGCAAAAAATCCGGTTTTTTTCTTCTCTTTTATAACACGGGCGGCAAGAAACGGGGAAAGGGTTAATGCTGCCAAAAGCGACACCAAAAGCGTAATTGAAGTAATCACTCCGAGTTGCTTGAACATAATTCCCGAGATACCTTGCGTAAAAATCAACGGTATATAAACAACGATATTTGTAAATATGGACGCCGAAATGGCAAGTCCCATCTCTGTTGTGCCGTTTATTGCGGCGGTTATTTTATCTTCTTTAAGTTCCTCTCTGTGGCGAACAATGTTTTCCAAAACGACAATGGCACAGTCAACGACCTGCCCGATAGCAAGAGAAAGCGAGGATAACGACATTATATTGATTGTATAACCCATAATATACAAAAACAAGAATGCGATTATCAAAGAAGCCGGAATTGTAACAAGTACGACTAAACTTGCCGACCAATCAACAAGAAAAATATATGTAACAAGAATTACGAGGATCCCGCCGATAATAACCGTATCCCTCAGATTGTTTATTGTATCCCTTATATCTTTGGAATTGTCCATCAGAATATTCAATTCAATATCCGGCGGAAGTTTCTTTTTGAGTTCTTCCAGTTTTTCCTTTATCGCTTCGCCGATTTTCACGGTGTTGCCGCCGGATTTTTTCTGGACAATAATCATCGCCCCTTTTTTGCGGTTCGCTCTTATGTATTCCGTCTGTTCTATAAACGAATCGGAAATTGCTGCGACATCCTTGAGATATACCGTCTGTCCTTTTAAATTGCCGACGGGTATATCGGAAATTTCCGAAATATTTTCAAATTCGCCCGGAACCCTTATCAAGTATTCTTTAGAGGCAATTTTAAGAGTGCCGGCGGGCTGCGTTAAATTATTCATTCTTAATGAATTTGTTATATCAGATATTGTAAGCCCGCGGGACTGGAGTTTGAATTTATCAATATTCACATTTATCTGCCTTATACTGGGGCTTCTGACCATAATATTGCCGACGCCGGAAATTCTTTTTAAGGGTTCCACTATTTTATCGTCCAAAATATCCTTTATTTTCGGATAGGACTCGGCCGCGCTGGCAGCAATAAAAAACACCGGCATCTGGTTAGTATCAAATTTTAAGAGTTGCGGTTTATCTGCATCTTCAGGTAGAAATCTTTTTGCAAAATCAAGGCGGTCACGAACGTCATTCGCAGCATTATCAAGATTAACCCCCCAATTAAACGAAAGGGTTATTGCAGAAACGTTTTCCTGGGAAACCGATTGCATTTCTTTTAATCCCGGAGTAATTGAAACCTGCGATTCAATAATTTTTGTGATTTTCAATTCTACTTCTTCGGGAGCAGCGCCTTGATAAGTTGTAGTGATAGTTAATGCCGGCATTGTAATTTCAGGGAGAAGATCAATTGCAAGTTTTGAAAACGCCACAACCGATAAAACAAAAAGCGCCATATAAAACATTATCATCGCAACGGGTTTTTTAACCGAAAATTCGGGTAAATTCATTCTTGCACCACCTCCACTTTTACGCCGTCCGAAAGATTTTGCCACCCGACAGATACAACATCGTCGGACGCTAAAACACCTTCCAGTATTTCCGTGAAATTGTTCTGCAAAATACCCGTCTTTATCATTTTTTTATACGCGACGGCGTTTTTTATAACATACACATATTTCTGGGAATCAGTTTCACCAACGGAGTCGGTCGGAATTGATAAAACATTTTTATGGACGGAAAGAATCAATTCAATTTTGGCGAACATTCCCGGTTTAAGAAGCATGCCTTCATTTGAAACGGCAATTTCAATCTGGGCGGTTCTGGTTTGAAGATTTATTGACTGACTGATTTTAGAAACATCACCGTAAAATGTTTTTTCAGGATAGGCATCAACGGTAAATCTGACCGGTAGACCTTTTTTTATTTTTGGAATGTCTTCTTCGGTAATGTTAGCCGTAATCTTTATCTTGTCAATAGATGCAACTTCAAAAACCGGATTTTGCGGCGTAACCGCTTCGCCTATATCCAAAAAATACTGGGTTATAACGCCGTTAATGGGCGAATTAACTTCAGATAATTTATATTCAAATGCCGGCTCATCGCGGTCAACAAGAGCGATCGCATCATTTTTAGAAACAATGTCGCCGACATCTTTTTTTTTCTCCTGTAATTTTCCGGGAACTTTAGAATAAACCTTTGCTTCCGAAAGCCCCCGGACATCGCCGGTAAGTTCAAGCAGTTCTTCAAGATTTTTATAAACTGACTTAACCGTTTTTACCGGTACGAAAATTGCGGCTCTTTTGGGTTTTGATATAAAAAATCTTGCGGCACGCACTAAAATTATGGCTATAATAACCGCCCCAACAATTAAAATAATTTTTTTTCGTTTTCCCATTTTACCTCCCCATAGATTTTTCTATATTTGCTATTGCAACATTGTAATCATACAACGCCTGAATGTAATTCGTTTCCGTCTGAGTTAAAGAAAATTGTGCGTCCCTCACCTCTATGTCAGACATAAGTCCGAGTTGAAATCTTTTTTGGGCGGTTGTCAGATTGTCTTTTGCTGCATCAACATTTTCCTTGTTCGCTTCAATTGAGTCCTTTGCCTGTTTGTAATTGAGATACGCTGCCCGAACCTCAAGTTTTATTCCTTCTTCAAGCGACTCTCTTCCCAATTTGACTTGCTTAACATTCGCCTTCGCCTGTTTTGTTTTCTGAAAAGTGGAAAATCCGTCAAAAATCGGCATGCTTAAAACCGCAACCGCAGTCCACGAATTATACCAGTTTTTTTCTTCAAACTTGGTATTCTGCCATTCGGTAGATGCGGTAATCGCTATGTTGGGCTTGTTCCCGCTGGATGTAAGTTTCACAACTGATTCGGAAATGTCTTCCTGAAATGCGATCTGTTTCAACTCGGGACGGTTCGCCATCGCATCATTCAACAGATTGTCAAGATTAACATCTGACAGAACATACTCCAAATCACCGGAGAAATCAACATCCTTTTCTTTTAAGTTCAGGATGTTTATCAGTGATTGCTTTGCTAAATCAAAACCGTTTTCAGCCCGTATCAAATTTGTCTTGGTATTTGCAAGTGAAATCTTTGCACGGGAAACATCGTAAGAAGATGAACGCCCCTCGTCGTAAAATTTCTCAATAACTTTAAGATGGGCAGCGGTTACATCAAACGCTTCTTTGGAAATTGAAACCATTTGCTTCATAAGGATGTATTTATAAAATGCTTCTTTGACTTTATAGGTAATTTCCTGTTTTATCCTGCGTAATTCCTCCTCGGTATATTTGTAATTCAGGGACGCCTGCCTGTTTGATTGATAAATTTTCCCCCACATAAAAACGGGTTGGGTCAGTGTGAGTTTGTTGTCATACATCTCGTCCGCAAAGGAAAATCTGAAAGTAGGCGACACGGAAGTTATGCTTGAAAGCGCAGACGCACCCTCCACCTCTTTCCTCTTTATATAACTTGCACTTCCGGAAATGTTTGGAAGATATCCCGCAAACGCCTCCCGCTTTTTTGCTTTCGCTGATATAAGTTTTTGTTCGACGACTTTTATCTGCAGATTTTCTTTAAGTGCAATTTCAAGACATTTATTTAAGTCAAATTGCTGACTATACAGATAAGTAAAAATGACGTAAAGTATCATGCTGAACGAAGTGAAGCATCTCAAAAAAAAGATTCTTCGGCTTTGCCTCAGAATGACAACCAAACCAAATTTTTTCATCTTTCAATTCCTTCCATAAAAATTTTAAATAGAAGTTCGGGCGAGATATCTATCTGTTGGATTTTATGTTTTCCGACTTCTATTTTTTGGTGTGCAATAACGGAAGTTAGCGAAAGAAAAATTGTAGCAAGTACAATGCCTGGATACGATTTCAACTCTTTCTTTTTTACCCCGCTTTCAATAATCGCAGATATTGCTTTTATCAATTCACCGATTTTTCTATGAAAAGCATCGTGTAGTTTTTCTTTAGGTGGTTTTACTTCCTGGCGGATGGATAGAAAAAGATGTCTATATGTATCAATAAAATTGGAAATTCTTTGAAGCAAAAGAAATAGCTGTTTTTTTGCCGGCAAATCGTTTTTTTGAACATTTTCGGCAATATCTATTACTTTATCTATTAAATTAATAAGAACGGAAAAATATATATCTTCCTTGTTTTTGAAATAAAGATAGACCGTCCCTTTTGCGACACCGGCATTTTTTGCGATTTCGTCAATTGGACATTGGTAATATTCCTTCCGATTTAAAATCTGTATTGCAGAATTCAATATCTTCTGCCTTTTTATCTCTGGATTCCATCCCTTTATTTTTGCCATATTATTTTATCTCCTTGGTTGTATTTTAACTGACTGACTGGTCAGTCAATATAACTATAACACAATTAGCGTATTTTGTCAAGTGTTTTTTTTATTTTCGCGATTTTTATTTTTACCGGTTGATGTTTTTAACTACTACTTCCGTCATAAGATTAAACGGCGGAACATGTGGGATTGCCGCTTCTTTTTCCGATAAAATTTCGTAGACAGCAACTCTGTTGGCAAAATTTCCGTTTATTACTTCATCTTTATTAAAAATCTCTTTTACATATTTTTTCCAAAATTCATTATAAACGTCCAAAGATTTCTCGTCCCATTGAAACATTTTATAGCTTTTACCGAGCCGTATCGCTTCCCCCATATTAAAAAAAATATGGGTTATGCCTTCCTGTTTTATTTTTAAGTATAACTCATCAGCAGATTTTGAAGATTTTGCAAATTCAACTATCGGAGTCAAGTCGTGGGCGGAAGAAACAATCGGCATCCTATCAATGTAAAAACTTCTGCCCTCGCCGATAAACAAAACTTTTGCATCCTTCGGTAAATTTTTATTTATAAACTCCGTTGCCGCATAATAGCCGTAAGGATATGACGAATGCGTAGTGCTTAAAAAATCTTTTTTTGACTGTTTCCCCACGACAACCTGCCAGCCGCCCTGAATATAATAAATCCAGCCGGCCCAATAAACATTCACGGCACAGACAAACAGAACCATCAATAATAAAATTTTTTTAAGCGATTTGTAAAAATTACCTGCCAGATAATACGCTATAATAATCCCCGCTGCCGGATATGCAGGCATCATAAATCTTATCATAGTGCTTGAAACCGACCATGTAATCCAGACGACTAAAAAATATACGATAAAATATTTCAAAATACCGGGCGGGTGGCCGAGAAGAAATATCAAAGGAAACAACATTAAAAAAAGCGGCGTAAAATGTTCGGAATTGGGAATTTTTCCCATCGTTATATTCCATGGATGCTTAACCCAATCCAACAACGAAAATGTTCCGAACTGTCTCGCTTCAGCAATAAATCCTTTCAATTTTTCGTAATCCGAAGTGCTGTCTTTAGGGAATAACCCGCTCATATACGGATATACGGGATTTTTTTTATAAATATAATTTTTTACAAGCCAAGGAGAAACGACGGCAAAAGATATCAATCCCCAAATAATTATGTTATTTACCGTTTTACGCAAAGACGGAAAATAACTAAAAATATATGCCGCAGCAACGCCGATGGCAACAAACAATCCCGTATATTTTATACCCATTGCAATGCCGGCAAAAATTGCCGACAGAATCAACCATATTTTTTTTTTATCTGAAAAATTAATAATACCGTATAGAGAAATCAATCCGAAAAATGCCAATAATGCCTCGGAACCACAGGACCAAGAACCTATCATTACATGAGTTATTGTGTAAAAAATAAGTGAGGCATAAATTCCGGCTTTTAAGTTAAAGTATCTTATTGAAATTGACAATATCACAAGACAGGTAAAAATTCCGGCGCCATAATTTATGAGTTTCGCCACAATTTCATCTTTTATGAAAAGCCCCGTCGTAAAAAGCATGCTTGCTACTGCCGGCAGATTGGAGAGAAACACAAACGGCATATTAGCGATTTTATGGTGAATTTTATAAAAGTTGGGAACTCCTAAATGATAGACAAGGGAATCGTAGAAAATCTCGGGACTTAACGCACCTGACAAGTTAATTAACATCGCTACAACTAAAATAACCGTGGCAATGATAGCAGGCATTGACAATTTTTCTTTTGGAAAAATCGACTGTGACGGATGGTTTTTCAAATCAATAATGCCGATAATAAAAAATGCAAGAACTATTATGTAAATTATATATCCGGAAAGAAAACCTATTGCGCCGATTAAAAGTATCAAATATGCTATAATTCCAAGACCCAAAGCAACAGAAAAAGCTATCTCTTCAAGAAAATTAAAAAATACAAGACCTGCACGTAATAAAACCAATCGCCCGGCAGCAAAAGCCGAAAAGAAAAAAAATACTGCCAAAAAAATACTTAATAAATGCTTGAAAATCAGAAAATTTCCGAAATTAAAAATACTTAAATACTGGTCAAGAGAAAGCATAATTTCCAGATTATTAAAATTAGGTTTAAATATTGAATAATAATTTTTTAGCACGATGAATCCCCAGATACCTGCAACAGACCATATGAACCAGTCAGGAAAAAAACTTTTCCGCTCAACTTTTTTCTCTCTTATCTTTTTAATATTGCCCATAGTGTTGAAAACCCAACTTTTATATCCGACAAACTTCGTATTCTGAAAATTCTTTTCAGTAAATAATGCAGCCGCCAATAAAATTTTTTATATGCTAAATTATAATATTCTGCAATTATTTCAGCGCTAACCGTCGGTAAATCCATTATCGGTTTTGATAAATCATACTCGTCCCAATTTTCAGTCGTCAAAATGCCTTTGTCTTTCGCCCACTTAAACATTTCCGTTCCCGGATAAGGAGTTGTTATATTAAAAATAGCAACATCGGGCGCAAGATTTACGGCATAGTCAATAGTTTTCCGCATCGTTTCTTTTGTCTCACCCGGATTTCCCAGCATAAATGCCGCACGGACATCAATGCTGTTTTTTTTTGTTATGCTGACTACTTCTTTAACCTTTTCAAGTGAAATCTTTTTATGAATATTTTTAAGTATCTGCTCGTCGCCGGATTCAATTCCATACATTATCTGATGGCAACCGGCATCTTTCATCGCCCTCAACAATTCTTCATCCACAAAATCTACCCTTGCGAAACAGGACCAGGAAATATCCATTTTTTCGTTTATAATTTTTTTGCACAAATTCTTTACATTTTCTTTTTTTGTGGTAAAGACATCGTCGTAAAAACTAATCTCTTTTATCCCGTATTTGTCCTGCAACAAAAACATTTCCTCAAAAATTTTTTTAGCGGAACGGTTTCTTACCTGTTGCCCAAGATAACTGCCGAGACAAAATGTGCATCTTCCCGGACATCCTCGGGTAGTCATCATTCCGAGGGCGGGAAGTTTTTTGTAACTTCCTTTCGCGGGAAAATATTTTTCCATCGGAAGAAGGTGATACGCAGGAAACGGCAAGGTATTTATATCGGAAATTACGGTGCGCAGCGGATTATGAATAATATTTTTATCTTCTTTGTATGAAAGCCCTAAAATTTTTTTTCTGTTCACTCCTGTTATAAGTTCCCTGAATGTTTCCTCGCCCTCGCCTCTTACTATAAAATCAACGGATTCTTCTTTTAAAACATCCTCCGCCATAACGGACGGATGAACTCCGCCCAAAACGATTTTCGTATCCGGAAAAATATTTTTTACGATTTTTGCGACAATTAAAGCGGATGAAATGGTCGGTGTTGATGAGGTTATGCCCACATATTCCGGCTTGCCTCTCCGTCCTGCAAAATAAATCTGCAACACATCGGCGATTTCTTCATCTGTAAGTTTACGGGCATCGGCGTCAATTATCTTAACACCGACATCGCTTTTTTCCAAATATGCCGCGATGGCTGCCAACCCGAAAGGAGGCATACAACTTGCCACATTCTGCCAAATGCCGCCTTTCGTTATCCACGGCGGATTGATAAGTAAGACATTCATTGGTCGGTAAATCCCATTAGATATGAAATTATCTCACGGGATAAATCTGTGTTTTATTAATGTTAGAATCGCCGTTACACCGTCACGCCAGCCGATTTTTTTACCCTCTTTATATGTTCTGCTTTTGTATGAAATAGGCAATTCGTATATGGGAATTTTCTTTTTGAGAATTTTTGCCGTAACCTCCGGTTCGAATTCAAACCTGTTCGCTTTTAGGTTTAATGACAATATAACATCGCTCCTAAAAACCTTATAGCATGTTTCCATATCCGTTATATTCGCTCCGTAAATAAAATTGGTCAAAAAATTAAGCAATTTATTGCCGAGATAGTGATGAACATACTTTTTTTCTTTCAACTGTAAAAATCTTGAACCGTAGACAACCGCCGATTTTCCTTCAATTATCGGAACTATAAGATTTCTGATTTCTTCCGGATTGTATTCCAAATCGGCATCCTGGATTGCAACAATTTCACCGGTTACATATTTTAATGCGGTTCTAATCGCGGCGCCTTTACCGAAATTTTTTTCATGCAATAAAATTTTTAATTTTGAATTTTTAATTTTTAATTGATTTAGTATATCTCTTGTTCCGTCGGTTGAATAATCGTCAACAACGATAATCTCTTTCGGCGACAATGATGACACTTTCTCAATCATCCCGGCAATCGTAATTCTCTCATTAAACACCGGCATAATTACGGAAACTTTTTCAAAATTACTCATAAAAATTCTCTAAACACGCAGTTCGCAAACATTATTCCTTTGTCGGTCAATTTCAAAAAGTTATTTTGCTCTTTTAATAACCCGTCATTTTTAAGATTGCTGATTGCGACAGAAAACTTTTCTTTTATATGAGCCGATATTTCCATTCCGTCGGTGAGCCGTAAGCCGAGCATCAAATCCTCGGACATTTTTTGCTCGCAATTAAGTTCCTCAAAATCAGAACGAAATTTGCCGTTTAAGTAATCTGTGAGATTTTCGGTATTTTTTATTCTTTTACCATTGATATATGAAACGGCACCCAAACCGAATCCGAGATACCCGCCGTTTTTCCAGTAATTTATGTTGTGCTTACATTCAAAACCTGGTTTTGCAAAATTGGAGATTTCATAGTGATGAAACCCGTTTTTTTTTAGTTCATCAATTGCGAATTCATACATATCCGCATCAGTGTCGTCGTCTTTTTGTAATTCGGTCTCAAAAAATCTTGTGCCATTTTCAATTGTCAAAGAATATATTGAAATATGTTCCGGATTTACTTGTATCGCACACTTAAGTGTGGTCTTCCAATTTTTCAGTGTCTGACCGGGAATTCCGAAAATTAAATCAATGTTTATGTTCTCAAAACCGACTCTTCGTGCACTTTCGTAACACCTTAAAAAATCTTTTACAGTATGAACTCTACCCAAAAATTTTAATATCTTATTGTCAAACGATTGAAGTCCGATACTTAAACGGTTAACGCCGTAATCTTTTAGTGTTTTTAATTTCTGCTCGGTAATTGATTCGGGATTTGCTTCAAATGTAATTTCCGGTATTATACTGCTTTCGTAGTTGTGGAAGTAGTTGAATAGGTCCTTAAATAAAAATTCCGATTGTTTTTCTGAAAGTATTGATGGAGTGCCTCCGCCGATATAGAGGGTAGAGGGTATAGGGTAGAGGGTAGAAGGAACGGAAAGGTCAATCTCTTTTGCAAGTGCGATTAAATATCTGTCTATGAGATTGCTTCGTCCCGATAAATCGGGACTCGCAATGACATCAGAGATGTCATCCGTGTCATCCGTGTCTTTATCCGTGCAATCCGTGACTATACTCACAAAATCACAGTAATTGCATTTTTTTCTGCAAAACGGAATGTGAATGTAAAAAGCAGGGACAAGCCCTGCCTCTACATTATTAACTGTGTAACCATGTAAGATTGCCACGGCTTCGCCTCGCAATGACAACTCGTGTCACTTCTTCTCTTCCTTTTTATCTTTTTCTTTGAAAAGTTCCGAAATTCCTGCGATGGAACCGAGAACGCCTGATGTTTCTAACGGCAAAAATATTTTTGTGGCATGACCATCCGCCACTTTTCCGAGCGCTTCAAGATATTTTATCGCTATCAAATCATTTGTCGGCCGGCCCGAGTGAATTGCATTATACACAATTTCAATCTGATATTTTTCCGCATCCGCAACTGTTTTTATTGCACCTGCTTTTCCTTCCGCCTCAAGAATCTGTTTTTGCCGAAATCCTTCCGCCTGAAGAATCTGCGATTGTTTTACCCCTTCCGCCTCTAATATCACTGCCCGCTTTTCCCTTTCTGCTTTCATCTGCTTACTCATCGCGGTTGTAATATCGGCGGGCGGGTCAATTTTACGCAGTTCCACACGGGTAACCTTTACTCCCCAAGCATCTGTTGCTTCATCTAAAACTTCACGCAGTGTCGTATTTATTTTCAAACGAGAAGTCAGCGTCTCATCTAAAAGCATATCGCCGATAACATTCCTTAAATTTGTCTGGGCAAGATTAATTGCTGCCTGAATAAAATTTGCAACATTGTAAAGAACCTTGAACGGGTCTGTAACCTTGAAGTAAATAATCGCATCAACCGTAACGGCAACATTATCTTTTGTGATGACATCCTGCGGCGGAACATCCAAGACCTGCTCGCGCATATCAATTTTTCTTATGGTCTCAAAAATCGGAATTACAAAAGCAAGTCCCGAGTCAACAGTTCTGTTAAATTTTCCCAAAAATTCAACAAGACCTTTTTCAAACGGCCTTATAATGCGAAGCGCCATCTTCGCAAAAACGAACAACAGTACTACAATTACAACCAGTAACGGAACAGGAATCTGCTGCATAAACACCCCCAAAAATTGTAGCGGTGGGATTGCTATCCCACAAAATAAGGCGAATAGCAATTCGCCCGCTACTCGCTTTTTTTAACAATAAGTCGTACGCCTTTTACTTCAATAATTT
>JACRDL010000061.1 GCA_016218625.1 Elusimicrobiota bacterium | reverse complement strand
TCACCATTTATATCACCAAGCGATTTCACTTCGGCAGTACCTTTTATTTTTATAGTTTTATCGGCGAACTTTGTGCCATCCACCGGCTCGTCAATTTTAAGGGCGGGCGGCGTTTTATCTACAAAAATTTCCTTTGATGATGAAATTATACCCTCTGCGCCGGAAGAATCAAGATAGGCAACCCGCCAAAAATATTTGCCCTCGGGAATGTTCACTTTTTTGATATCAAACTTTTCGTATATCGGCTTGATTTCATCATACACCATACCTATAAAATTTTTATCCTTCGCCATTTGAATGTGATAATGAGTTATATCCAGCCATGATGATGACGAAGCGGATTTTGACAGTTGTCCGCCGATATTGATTTCACTGATATCTTGCTTTACATCTTTTATTTGAGGACTAATTTGAGAACCGATTTTCTGGTTCACAAGGTCAACAGGAAAATCTATATTGGGCGGAAGTTTTTTGGGTTCCATCGGCGGCAAATTTATTTTTACCTCCGTAGAAAAACCCTCCGGAACCGTTATCGTTTTATTTTTTGCGGTCACATCAACCGCACCTTTGTAGACGGCAACTACTGTTGACTGGTCTTCTTTTACTTTTGTTTTATAATCAGCAATCGGAGTTTTAGCAGTAATTTTCGGCATAACAAAAGCTGTCGGAGTTCTTATCGGTATATTTGATGTTCTTATTTCGCCCGACAAAAGCCGCGTTTCTTCTTTATTTTCCTCCGGCTGAATTATAACAAGCGACAAAGGACCTATTGTCATCAAATTGCCCGACGGTGATTTTATTCCCGTATATGAACTTTCAAACGTTCTTATGCCGTCTTTGTTATAAAGTTTTGTATTTAATTTCGCATCGGTCCAGTCCATTTCCGCCTGACGCCGCATTTTTACCTCGCGGACAACCGATATAATAGTTGAAGAACGCAGCTGTTCCCTTATAAGTAAAACCGGAATTTTTAGTTTCATTCCGGGCAGAACATTATTAGGGTCAGCGGATATGTTGTTAAACTTTAAAATCTCGGGCCAACGGGAAGGTTCTTTAAGATAGTAATTCGCCACACCCCATAAAGTATCGCCGGATTTTACTTCAATTTCCTGAAGTTGCTGACTATAAAGACAGTGAGTAAGTGAGTAAGTGAGTAAGTGAGTAAGTAAAAAACACTTAATTGCTAAATCGCTTAATCGCTTAATCACTCTTATATGCATATTTCACCCTTATCGTTTTTTTTCAAACCTTTAGGAATTGAAAAAATAAATTGCGAACCTTTGCCCAACTCTGACTCAACCCAGATTTTTCCGAGATGCGCCTCAACAATATATTTTGTAATCGTAAGTCCGATGCCAGTACCACCTCGTGATTTTCCTGTAACCTGCTGAAACTTATCAAAAATCCTATCAAGGTATTCCGACGGTATTCCTTCACCGGTATCAATAACGGCAATTTGTACATCTGTGTTTTTTTCTTTTGCGGTTACGGTAACTTTGCCGCCTGAGGATGTATATTTAATAGCGTTGCCAACCAGATTTATCAAAACCCGTTCTATCAGTCCTTCGTCGGCGGAAATTGTTATTGACGGCATTTGAAGGCAAGAAAGTTCAAGTTTTCCCTCAATGGCTTTTGACATCATACTATCACAAACCCTCTCTGACAAGTTTTTTATATCAAACCGGATAAGAGATAATTCCATTTTTCCGACTTCTAATTTTGCAACATCAAGTATGTCGTTTATCATTCCTAAAAGACGGTTTGATGATTTATTGACGATATCAAGAAAATGTTTCTGCTTTTCGTTAATCGGACCGACGGAGCCGTCAAGAAGAAATTTCAAAAAACCGAGCATAGAGGTTAATGGATTTCTTAAATCATGGGTTATACCGTGAAAAAAATCTTCCTTCATTTTCTCCACTTCTTTAAGGCCTGTTATATCCCGCATAATAAAAATAATGCCTACGATTTTTCTTTCATCTGGGTCAGTAATAATCTGGGTTGAAACGGAAACAAAAAACGGCCTTGCCTGTGACAAATCAATTTCCAGAACCTTTTCCGGTTTTTCATAAACCTGTTTCATCGCCGAAACCAGCATTTCGTTTTTGACGATATCAAATATAGATTCTTTGGTATCGCGAGGAATCCCGAGTATTTCGGAAGCCCGGTTATTCATAAGAACAATTTTATTATTCTCATCGGTAAGAATCAGCCCGTCATTTATTGAATATACAATTGCCGAAAGTTTATCCGCCTGCATTTTCGTATAATGAGAAAGTTCTGTTATCATATTGTTGAAATTAACCGCTAAATCGCTCATCTCGTCTATTGATTTGATAACAACCTTTTTTGTAAAATCGCCGGCGGCGACATTTTTTGAGACATCTATTACTTTGAGAATTGGTTTTGAAAGCGACCCCGCAAGAATATAGGAAACCAAAATTGAAAGAAATAAAACCGCAAAAATTATAATCGTTGCGGTATTCCTCATTTTATAAACGAATGAATACGCCTCGCTTTTTGTCTGCTGAAATATAACGCTCCATCCGAGTTTTTTCACAGGAGCAAAAGCACCTATCATTTCTATGCCGTTTTTTGAAACGAATTCCTGACTACCGACCATAGCACGCAAAATCGCTTCTTTTACAATCGGTTCTTCGGAAACATCCTCAAAATTTATTGCACGATTTTTATCTTTGTGAAAAATAATTCTTCCCGCTTTATCAACTATGTAAATATGCCCTGTTTTTCCTATGCGGGTTTCATCAACAATTTCCGAAATACTATCAAGTGAAACGCAGATTTTAAGAATATAATTATTGGCAAGCGGAAAATAAAAATCTATCGACGGTTTTTCCTGCTCGTAATAAATCGGGACTATTACATATTTGTGTGACTTTTTTATTTCCAGAAAAAATTCATTTTTTAGATAATTTTTAGGAACAGGAGGAGATTTTTCAAATTTCGGATTTGATGCCACCACCTCGTCGCCG
>JACRDL010000058.1 GCA_016218625.1 Elusimicrobiota bacterium | reverse complement strand
GCCAAAAAATGTTTTTTAAGATATTCAAAATAACTTTCTAAATCCCGCTTATATGCGATTGAGGTATTTTTGGCAAGTCCTTTTTCTACGGAAATGTATGATATAAAACTGTTCAGATATTCTTCTACTTTCATGGATTATTTAAGGAAAGGATTGGATTTTTTTTCTGCTTCAATAGTTGTATCAGGGCCGTGCCCGGGATGAACGATGGTTTCATCGGGAAGTGTTAAAATTTTTGTTTTAATTGAATTCGTAAGTTGGTTAAAATCGCCCCCTGCCAAGTCCGTTCTGCCGACGGAACTTGCAAATAATGTGTCGCCGGAAAAAAGATGACCTTCGGCAAGGATGCATAATCCGTCACGACTATGCCCCGGTGTGAAAAGAAATTTTAACTCAGGCAATGACCCGAACTTTTTTGTTTCGTCATCTTTTGCCGGCCGGTAAGTTTTTATATTAAATTTTTGTTTTATTTCGTTGTTTGCACCCGTGTGGTCAAAATGATTATGAGTGTTTATTATTGCAATCGGTTTTAGTTTTTCTTTGCCAATTACCGATAAAATTTTTTCCGATTCGTCACCCGGGTCAATAATTACGGCATCTTTTGAATTTTGGTCAAAAACGATATAACAATTTGCTTCAAGATACCCGACCGGGATTTTAATTATTTCCATATAAAAAAGCAATTAAAAATATAAAATTAAAAATTAAAAATTCTGATTATTAGTTGCAGTATTAAATTTGTTGTAATTCCCGAGAGTAAATCATCCGTTATAATACCCATGCTTCCTTTTAATTTTTGGACAGATTTTATGAAAAATGGTTTTTTTATGTCAAAAAATCTAAATAGAATTATGCTTGAAATAAGAACAAAAAATGTTTTTGGCAGAGAAGCAACCGCAATAAAATATCCGGCTAATTCGTCAATAACTATTCTTTGGTCATCTTTTACACCGGACAGTTTTTCTGCTTTACCGCACACTAAAAATGCTATTATAAATATGAAAAAACTGACAATATAAAAAGTTGTTGTTGGCAGATACCACCAGATTGCTGCCGCAAAAAGCGTAGCAAAAGTTCCGGGTGCTTTTGGAATATAACCGACACCCAAACCTGTCGCAAAAAATTTTATCAAAAAATTATTCATTTTTCAAAAAAAGATATTTGTGTTTAAAGATATAATTCAATCCCGAAATCAGAGTCAGGATTGTGGTTATAAACATCAACACAAAAGGCGTGAGTTTAAGAATAGGGATTGCGTGAGGATCTATTCTAAAAAATTCACTAAGCAAAGAGTTTATGCATAAAATTACAAGAATTGTAATAATTGTTATCATTTGTATCGTGGTTTTGAATTTGCCCGCGACCGCGGCGGGGATTACTATATTTTTTGTTGCAGCAAGAGAACGTAAACCCGTTATAATAAACTCTCTGGAGATTATAGCAATAACCATCCACGACGGGATATTCAGTTCTCTAATTTCAACGAATGATATCAATGCCGCCAATACTAAAAGTTTATCCGCTAATGGGTCCATAAACTTACCGAAATCGGTAACCGTTTTATATTTTCTTGCGAGATAGCCGTCTATCGTATCCGTTATGGATGCGATTACAAAAATAAGCAAAGCCGCCGTCCGCATAAAAAATTCGTCGTAAATCATAAAAAATATGAAAAACGGCACGAGCGAAATTCTTAAAAGAGTGACTTTATTTGCAATATTCATTAAAGATTACCTTTTTACCCTAATACACCTGGAGCGAGGGAAAAATTTCTGAAGAGCCTCAATTTGCGACCTATACCCGACAGGAGCAAATTGCAGAGCGACCACAAGGGAGCGTCTCAAAGAAATTTGTTCCCGAGCAACCTTCATGGCAATTTTATTTCTCCGACCAGTTTACCCTTAGGCAGTTCAACGGGTGTTCCGTTTAGAGAAACCGTTATTCCTGATAGATTTCCTATTCGCAAACTGAATTGCTCTGCTGACTCAAAAGTTTTTATTGCGTTAGGCGGAATTATTCCTTCAAAAATAGGATTTTCACCTTCTTTTATCCGTATCCACACGCTATCAGTTGTTTGGATTTCAAGATGATTTTTTTTGATTGACTGCTGAATGGAAGTTGTTTCTGAGATTTTATCAGATTTTATAATATTTGAAATCATTTTAATTAAGCCGAATATCAATAGCACGCCGATCACAGTTATTAAAACAGGGATGATTTTTATATTTATATTTTTTTTGACAGGCGCATTCTTAATTCTTACTGTGGTAATTTTCGGAAATTGTATAAAATTTGATTTTTTGTATTCGGAAATAATTTCATCGGGATTCAGCCCCAAGACAGTAGAGTAGTTTCTTAGAAATCCCAAGGTCATTACTTCTGCCGGTATTTCGGAGAATTTATTATCTTCAATCGCATTGAGATATTTTGTATTGATTAAAGTTCTGGCTGAGACATCTTCAACGGATAGTCCCAAATCCTGTCTTTTCTCTCTTAATTTTGAACCGATATCCATAGTAAATTCAGGGAGTAGGAAGTATGGAGTAGTTAAAACCACTTCCCACTTCCCACTTTCTACTTATCGCCTTTTTCAAAACGGTGATGAGATTATTTGCGCGCCTTTTGGAATTTTGAATCTGAAAACAGAGCTCTTGATGTCTTTGTTTATTTTAACATCAGATATTGCTACCGTTGATATGACCGTTTCGGAACTCATTTCTGTTTTTTCACAAAGATAGGTTTCTTTGGAAATCCACAATTTTATTTTCATATCTTTCGGTCGGTTTTTTAATGTAAGTAAAAGCACGTAAAATTTATCCGTCTCGTCATTTTCGGAAAGCGCGATAAAATAATTATTTTTTAGTTCAGAAATCGTGGATGAGAAATTAAACATGCCTTTCGGGAAATTTCCTTTTTCAGATAAGGACTTCCAATCGTCAATCATAACCTGATTAAACTCTTTTTGATAAAAAAATATCTTTTTGCCGTCGGAAACAACAATTTGTTTTTCCGGTTTTGAGTGTTCAATCCTGAAGAAATCCGGTTTTTTGAAAACTGCCTCTCCCGTGATATTTGATTTTTCCTGCGTAAGCGTAATTAAAATTTCCTGTTTGAATGAAAATGATACATCAGAAATTTTCAAATCCGCTTCATCCATCTTTTTCAGTATTTCGTCAAGCGTATCAGCGAGCATCATGCCGCGAACAGCGAGTAATAGTAAAAAGCAAAAGACGCTTATTTCTTTTTTCATATTTTATTTTCTTTACTCAAAAATTCTTCAATTTTATCTATAAAGACCTCCCACCTGTTCGTGCCTTCCGGTTTCCGTATAAAGCCCTCAACTTCCAAACGGCTTAAAACATCCGCGGCGCGGTTCCCGAATCCGTTCGCCTTCAACAAATCATATGAAATTCTTTTTCTTTCAAGAGCGAGTTTCAACGCGTCAACCAATTCCTTTCTTGATTCTTCGGATATTTCTTTTTTTTCAGTTGCGACAATCGTTTCAAAGATGTCCTCATAATCCGGTTTCGCCTGTTTTTTGATAAATTTTACGACCCTTTCAATTTCTTTTACCGAGACATAATTACCTTGCAAACGCAATGGTTTTGAAGAACCCGTCGGAAGATAAAGCATATCGCCTCTTCCCAAAAGATCTTCCGCACCGTTGACATCCAAAATAACACGGGAGTCGGTTTTTGACAGAACCTGAAACGCAATTCTTGCGGGAAGATTCGCTTTAATCACGCCTGTAATAACATTTACCGACGGTCTTTGGGTCGCAAGAACCAGATGAATTCCCACCGCCCTTGCCATCTGTGCCAGCCGCATAATAGATTCCTCAACATCATTAGAAGCAATCAGCATTAAATCAGCAAGTTCGTCAATTATTACGACGATGTAGTACTCTTTTTTTCCGCCTTCTTTCGCCATCAGTTCGTTATAACCGTCAATGTTTCTTACCGCTTTTTTGGCGAATGCTTTATAACGGTGCTCCATAACTTTAACCAAAAGTTTCAGCGCATTTGCCGCTTCCTTGGCATCAGTAATCACTGAGACATTTTCCGGTTTTTTGCCGGGCACATACAGATGCGGAATATTTTCATATATCGGAAGTTCCAGCCGTTTCGGGTCAATCAAAAGAAATTTCAGTTCGTCGGGTTTTGCCCTGAAAAGCAATGACATTATTATTGAGTTGATGCAGACCGATTTTCCGCTTCCCGTTGAACCCGCTATTAAAAGATGCGGCATCGGCGCCAAATCGTCGCAGAATGGTTCTCCCGCAGTAGTTTTTCCTATGGCAAAGTTTAGAAGCGATTTTGATTCCATGAATTTTTTTGATGTGATGATGTCTTTTATTCCTACGATTGCCTGTTTGGGATTAGGAATTTCAATGCCTACGGCGGATTTTCCCGGTATCGGCGCCAGAACCCGTATTGATTCTGTTTTCATCGTTAAAGCGATATCGTTTGAAAGATTAATTATTGAATTGACTTTCGTGCCGGGTGCCAGAATTAAGTCGTATCTTGTTATCACAGGTCCCGGATTTATTGAATCAATAGTTGCAGAGATGTCAAAATCTGCAAGTGTTTTTATGAGTTTATCTCCACAGTCACGGAGTTCATCTTCTACCAGCTGTGTTTCAACTTTTTTCGGTTCGTCTAAAAGTTCAGGCGAGGGCAGTTCATATTTTGTAACGGTATCTTGAGGTTTTGAACTTTCCCGCTTTTTTTCTTTTGTCCGGAATAACTGTTCCGGTTTAGATGCTGGTTTTTCTTTTATGATTTTCAGTTCTTTCGTCGGTTTGATTATTTCTGGCTCTTCATTTTTGATTTCAATTGGTTTCGGTACAATAACTTTTGGCAGTTCTTTTGGTTTTTCTCCTGTATCTTCCAGTAATTTTCTTTTTCTTAATTTTGCGAATTTTGACAAAAAGTCGGAAAAATCGTCAAAAGAAATTCCCGTCGTGAGAAAAACCGATATAATTAAAACGCCGAAGGAAAAAATCCAGCCGCCGAAATTTCCTACAATTTTTTTAATGCCTATTTCCGAGTATTTACCGATAAACCCGCCGAAATTTTTCTCCGGTGTGTCTCCCGTTGACAAAGAGAGAATAGTGCACAGTGACCATAAAATCAAAATATCCGAAACAAGTTTTAGGTTTGTGTTGTTAAGTTTTTTGTTAAAGAGAAGTTTTGTTCCTATCCAGAGAATTACCAGTGGAAAAATATATGATGCTTTGCCGAAAATAATCAAAAGATATTTTCTTGTATAAAGTCCTAAAAATCCCGATTGTTGCGGATAAAAAAGAAACCATAAAAAAAGAACTCCTACTATCAACAATATAAACCCGCGAATGTCGTTTCGTTTCATTGTTCGCTTCGCTCACAACACGGAACTGACACGGAACGTATACACGAAACTGACTCGGAATTTTCTGTGTCTGTTCCGGGTTTTGTTCTGCGTCTGTTCTGTGTCCTTTCACAAGAATAGCAGTCCTATTATACCAACTGTCCAAAGATAATAAGAAAAATAATGGAATTTTTTTCCGATAACTATTTTTGATAAAATGTAAAGTGCTAAAATTCCCGAAATTATTGCAACAATTCCGCCTGCAAGAATGTTTGTATTAACAGAAAAGTTTTTAAGCTCTAACAATCCCGCGCCGAGAATCGCAGGGATTGACAAGAGCATTGAGTATTTGAACGCCCAGTTCCTATTGAATCCTAGCAAAAGTGCCGCGGAAATCGTGATTCCCGCCCGTGAAATACCAGGCATTATTGCTAAACCCTGAAACAGGCCGACCAGCAGGAAATCTGTGATTTTTGTATTTGAGTAATTTTTATCAACAGTGTCTGATTTTGAAAACATGGATGAAAACCATAGAATAAAACCTGTTACAATCCACATTGCGGCAACCGTTTTCGGCTGTGAAAATTTTTCTTCAAAAAAATCATTAAATAAAAGTCCTATGACTGCCGTCGGAGCGGAACCGATTATAATTCCGATTAAAGTTTTTAATCCTGCTTCGCTTTTTCCAAGGATCCCTTTTATAATTTCCAAAATATCATTTCTGAAAAAAATTAAAACTGCGAGAAGCGTTGCGAAATGCAAAAAAACATCAAACTCAATCTGTTCGCCTACACTTAACAGTTTCTGTATTATTACAAGATGACCGCTGGATGATACAGGAAGAAATTCGGTAAGCCCCTGAACGAGTCCGAGAAAAGTTGATTCAAAAAAACCCATATGTAATGATAACAACGATATTAACTGCCGATTACAGCGATACACCGAGATTGCTTCGGCTACGCCTCGCAATGACATCTTTATCGCTGGTATCGTTTTTTCATCGTTGTAATCTTGATTTTTATTATTTCTTTAGGGAGATTTTATAGCCCTTTGCGTATTCAACGACATTAATTTTTCCTTCGCGCGCGAGCCATCCGATTCCCATGTAAAGAATGGTGTTGGTAATACCCAACGCGTTTTTAAGTTTCAGTGCCGTCACTTCGCCGTTTTTGTCAAGATACTTCCATATCTGTCCGGAAGTAATTCCGATTTCACTTACCATAGCAATCTACCTTGTATTATGAAATAGAGGTACTTTTATGGTGCAAAGTGTCATAGAAGTTATTAACAAAAAGAACCGCGAACTTCAAAATACACCTCCATTTTTCAATCTTTCCGGCTGGGGAGATAAAAACCG
>JACRDL010000059.1 GCA_016218625.1 Elusimicrobiota bacterium | reverse complement strand
TAAAATTTAATAAAGGATTAAGGTGATAGTACTCAAATTTATTTTTCAAAGACCTTTTGTTAAAAACCCTTGAAACAGGGTGCAAGAATACTTTTTTCCATATTCACTTTTTACTTGACTCCTAATAGGGAATCTCCTTTCGCTTCGTCCCTAAAGGGACTCCCTTCGGTCGCTCACTATTTTTTTGTCCCGAGAATTCGGTATGTTTTTTATGTAATTAAGAAGTCCGTCTGAATTGATAATTTTAAGAAGAAAATCCGGGAACGGTTTTGAAGAATACGACTTATGACCGGTTAAATTTTTAATCTTTCCTTCTTTGATATCTATTTCCAAAATATCCCCGGTTTTTATTTTTGATATATCTTTAACTTCCAAAATAGGAAGCCCTATGTTTATCGCATTTCTAAAAAAAATTCTTGCAAAACTTTCGGCGATAACGCAGGAAACACCCGCCGCTTTTATTGATATTGGCGCATGCTCGCGGGATGACCCGCATCCGAAATTTTTTCCGGCAACTATAATATCACCGTCAGCGACATTTTTGACGAAATCACCGTCAATATCTTCCATGCAGTGTTTGGCAAGTTCGTAAGGGTCGGCGGTATTTAAGTATCTCGCCGGAATAATCTCGTCGGTATTTACATTATCTAAGTATTTGTGCGCTTTTCCTTTTAATATCATATTAACAACGATTCAAACTGATAAAAGCACGGATGTAAACGGATTTTTATCCGTCTGAATCCGCCTCTCATCTGTCTGAATCTCCCCTTTCTTTCATCGCATTGGTCGGAAACATCGTCACGATAAAGTTTTTATTTAAGTCAAGAAACTCAACTTCATATTTCCAATCCTCGCCGGGTTTTATTGCCGAAATTACCGCATCCGTAATAGGTATAAACTGTTTCACCGGCGCATTTATAAAATCGGAGAGTCGGGCACCCGGCGAAAGATAGATAGCGCCTTGAATTTTACAGTTATCCAGATAGATAATTACATCATGCCTTTCTTTGTTAATTCTTTCCGGCGAATCAATCATATAAAATCAGGAAGTAGGCAGTAGTAAGTAGGGAGTAGTTAAAAACCACTTCCCACTTCCCACTTACTGCTTCTCCTATTCCGGCAGAGCGATTTTTCCGGCGATTGCGGAAGCGGCGGCAACCGCGGGATTTGAAAGATAAACCTCGCTTTCAGGATGTCCCATTCTTCCTGTGAAATTTCTGTTTGTCGTCGCAATCGCCCTTTCGCCCTTAGCCAAAATCCCCATGTGACCGCCCAAACAAGGACCGCAGGTCGGCGTTGAAACGGCACAGCCGCTATTTATGAAAATTTCAATCAGACCTTCTTTGAGCGCTTCCAAATATATTTTTTGAGTAGCCGGAAAAATTATCGTCCTTACATCGGGATGAACTTTTCTTCCTTTTAAGATTGATGCGGCAAGACGCAAATCTTCAATGCGCCCGTTGGTACAACTTCCAATAACTGCCTGGTCAATTTTTATATCTTTCACATCTTTTACGAATCTTCTGTTAGACGGAAGAGGCGGAAGCGCTACAACAGGTTCAATTTTTGAACAGTCGTAGACGATTACTTTTTCATATTTTGCATCTCTATCATTTTCATAAATTTCGTAAGGTCTTTCTGCTCTGCTTTCAACATAGTCCAAAGTTTTTTTATCAGCCGGAATAATTCCCGCCTTGCCGCCGGCTTCAATCGCCATATTGCAAATTGTGAACCGTTCCGACATTGAAAGTTTTCCGAGCGTTTCGCCTGAAAACTCCATCGCCTTGTAATTTGCGCCGTCAACGCCAATATCACCTATAAGATATAAAATCAAGTCCTTGCCTGTTACCCATTTATTCAACTTCCCGTTGAAAATGAATTTTATCGTCGCAGGAACTTTGAACCACACCTTACCTGTTATCATACATGCCGCTAAATCGGTAGAACCCACACCCGTTGCAAAGGCACCTAATGCGCCGTAAGTGCAGGTGTGCGAGTCGGCACCGATAATAACATCACCCGGCAAAACGACCCCTTCCTCGGGCAGAAGCGCATGTTCAATCCCCATTCTGCCTACATCATAGTAATGCGTGAGACACTGCTCTTTCGCAAAATCCCTTAAAATTTTCGCCTGTTCGGCGGACTTTATATCTTTGTTCGGACAGAAATGGTCGGGAACCAACACGATTTTTTCACTGTCAAAAACCCTTTTTCCTCCGGCTTTTTTGAATTCGGAAATTGCCAAAGGCGCCGTTACATCATTTGCCAGAGCGATATCCACATTGCACTCAATAAAATCACCCGGTGCAACTTTTTTCTTATCGCTTCCAGCCGCCAATATTTTTTCAGTAATTGTCATTTTTTCAGTTCGTTTAAACGCGTGTCCTCAAAATCCTGTTTATTGCGGAGAGGTACGCTTTTACGGATGCCTCAATTACATCCGTTGATGTGCCGCGGCCTACGAAAATTTTTCCTTTATGCTCAATTTTCACTATTGCTTCGCCGACGGCATCCTTTCCGATAGATACCGATTTGAGTGAATAATCCACCAGTTTGAATTTTTGCCCCACGATTTTTTCAATCGCTTTATATGAGGAATCAACGGGTCCGTCGCCGGAACTTTCCGCAAAAAATAATTTTTTGTCTTTTTTCAGTTTAATTTTTGCAATAGGTTTTACGCTGCTGCCGGACGATATAAAAATATCTGACAGTTCATAAATCTGCTTTTCTTCGGCGAACTCGTTTTCAACAATTGCCTCAATATCTTCATCGTAAACATTTTTCTTTTTATCGGCAAGCGCCTTGAAATCCGAAAAAGATTTTTCAAATTCTTTAACTGTGAGTTTGAATCCGAGTTCCGTCAGTTTTTTTTCAAAAGCATGCCGCCCGGAATGTTTTCCGAGAACAATAGAAGATGATTTTAAGCCGATTGACTGCGGAGTCATAATTTCGTAGGTCTGGGCTTTTGCCAGAACCCCGTGCTGATGAATTCCCGCCTCGTGCGCAAAAGCATTACCGCCTACAATCGCCTTGTTGGGCTGAATCATTATTCCTGTTAAAGACGAGACCAATTTTGATGTCTTTGATATTTCCGTTGTTTTTATGTTTGTTTCAAAATTAAAAAGTTTTTTCCTCGTGTGAATACACATCACTATTTCTTCTAATGATGCGTTGCCGGCGCGCTCGCCGAGACCATTTATGGTGCACTCAATCTGCCTGACACCACTTATTGCAGCTGAAAGCGAATTGGCGGTCGCCAAACCTAAATCGTTATGACAGTGAACGGAAATAACCGCTTTATGTATGTTGGGAACTTTTGAAAAAAGTTTTGATATAATTTCGCCGAATTCAGATGGCACGGAATATCCTACCGTATCCGGAATATTAACGGTTGTAGCCCCTGCATCAATAACCCCTTCAACCACCCGGCATAAAAAATCAATTTCGCTTCTTGAGGCATCTTCGGCCGAGAACTCAACATCGGATATCTTATTTTTGGCATATTTTACCGCATCAACTGCCATCTGAAATACATCTTCCGACGACATTTTTAGCTTATACTTCATATGAATAGGGCTGGTCGCTAAAAATATATGGATGCGGTTTTTCTTCGCATATTTTACCGCATCAAAACAGACATCAATATCATTTGATAACGCTCGGGCAAGACCACAAATCACGGGACCTTTTGTTTTTTTTGCGACAAGTGAGACGGACTCAAAATCGCCGACGGATGATGCGGGAAAACCTGCCTCTATCACATCAACTCCAAGAGTAGAAAGTTGATATGCAATCTCCAGTTTTTGTTTTGTATTTAATGATGCGCCCGGTGACTGTTCGCCGTCTCTTAAAGTCGTGTCAAAAATAATTATATTCTCCATAAAAACCACCGAACCGACGCGGAACTATACACTGAACAGAAGCGGAACAAAAAATTCCGTGTCAGTTCCGTGTTTTCAGTTCTGTGTCAGTTCCGTGTCTCCTCAATCTAATCAATCTCAACACATAACCAACAATTCCAGACAGAAAATACAGAATATAAATTATAAAAATGGTGTTCTGCGGATATGTGAATATCAAAATGATTGAAACAATCAATAAAACCAATAACTGGAACGAGTGCGGTTTGGCAAAATTTAATTTTTTGAAATTGGAATATTTTATTTTTGATATGAGAAAAATTGAAATAAGCACCATAAGAAACGGCATCACCTCAAAAAACAAAGGCATCTTTTTAGTCAGTAACTTGATGTTTTTTGCCGCCAATGGAGTGCCCTGCTCAAAAAGTTCATATGAAAGAACAAAAGATGCTATGATACCGCCGGCGGCAGTAGTGGGAAGTCCCTCAAAATGGGTTTTTGGCTCCCCATGTTTCATAACTGCTGCGGAATTAAATCTTGCGAGCCGTAGGGCAGAGGCGATTATAAAAAAAACGGCGATAGCAAAACCTATTTTTCCCATACCGTGAAGAACAAGTTGATACATTAAAATAGACGGAGCAATTCCGAAAGAAAGGAAATCGGCAAGAGAGTCAAGTTCCACCCCGAAAGAACTTTCTGCATGCATAGCCCGGGCAACGCGGCCGTCGGCAATATCCATTAAAATGGCAACGATAATTGCCCATGCCGCTGCTGAAAAATCGGAAAATATAGAAAAATGTAACGAAAAAAAACCCGCAACTATATTTGCTACGGTAAAGATACTCGGTATTATGTAAATTCCCCGTTTCATTGTTCGCTCCGCAAACACACTGAACTGACACAGAACTTTTACACAGAACTGAAGCGGAACTTTCCGTGTCTGTTCCGTGTTCCTTACTTCCGTGTCTGTTCCATGATTTTTGCAATAACCGTTATCCCCGCCGTAACCTTATCCCCGACGGCAACATTTAATTTTATTTTTTCCTGAAAATAGATATCAACCTGACTTCCGAAATGAATTATTCCTATTTTTTCACCCTGCACAACATCCTGGTTTAACTTAACCCATAAATCACATCTCTGGGCAATAATTCCTGCAATCTGTTTTATTAAAACCGACATTTGTCCGTTTTCAATTCCTATTAGGTTTTGAACATTTTTAACGGCAGCATCCGGATGATTCGCAGGTAGATATTTTGTTCCTTCCTTGCTAATAAACGTTATCTTTCCTGAAATGGACGCTCTTTGTAAATGAACATTAAAAACTGACAGAAAAATTTTTACGATTTTCGCCCTGCCTTTTATGATAAGCGGTTCATCTACATTCGAAATTTCAAATACGGTGCCGTCGGCGGGCGACAAAATCACATTATCATCTGCGGTAATAATTCTTACCGGGTCTCTGAAAAAATAAAAACAAAAACAGATCAGAAGAAAAAAAACCGCACTGAAAATATAATTAAGCGGGCCACCTGAAATAAAAAAAATCAGAGAAGAAATTAAAAATAAAAAGATATATCTAAAACCTATTTTTGCCATATGCCGTTTGCTACTCGCCACTTGCTACTTTTATTCCCGGACCCATCGTGGAAGAAATTGCGGTGCTTTTTATGTATTGCCCTTTTGAGGAGGCAGGTTTAAGTGAGATAATCTGTGATATAATTGCTTTGACATTTTCAACAAGTTTATTTTCGTCAAAAGAAAGTTTTCCGACGGCGCAGTGGACAATTCCCTGCGGATCGTTTTTAAATTCAACACGCCCGGCCTTTATTTCCTTAACCGTCTTTGCAATGTCAAAAGTCACAGTTCCGGTTTTCGGATTGGGCATAAGCCCGCGCGGACCCAATAGTTTTCCAAGTTTTGCAAGGTCTTTCATAATATCGGGCGTTGCAACGATGGCGTCAAAATCCAGCCAGCCCTTTGATATTTTTTCAATGATGTCTTCACTGCCGAAAAAATCCGCACCGGCACTTTCCGCCTCTTTCATCTTCTCACCTTTAGCGATAACGACAACCTTTTTTGTTTTACCTGTTCCATGCGGCAGTGAAACGGTTCCCCTCACCGTCTGGTCTGTCTGCTTGGGATCGATTCCGAGTCGAACCGCAATTTCAACCGTCTCGTCAAATTTAACCCTCGCCGATTGTTTTAAAATTTTAACCGCTTCTTCAATAGAATACAATTTTGACTTATCAATTTTTTTTTCATTTTCATTCATTCGTTTTGACATTTTTATTTCGCTCCTTTTTTCGTAAATTTTTTCATTATATTACGAAACAACTTCTATCCCCATTGATTTTGCGGTGCCCTCAACAAGTTTTACCGCCGCTTCAATTGATGCCGCATTCAAGTCGGGCATTTTTTGTTTTGCAATTTCGGCAACCTGTTTCTTAGTAATTTTCGCAACTTTAATTTTTTGGTCGCCGGATGCCTTCGCTATACCGCATGCCTTTTTCAAAAGTGCGGAAACCGGCGGGACTTTCGTAATAAATGTAAATGATCTGTCTTCATAGACGGTTATAATTACGGGGACAATCATTCCGCCTTCAAGTGATTTTGTTTTCTCATTGAACTGCTTGCAAAAATCCATAATGTTGACGCCGTGTTGTCCGAGTGCCGGTCCTACCGGCGGCGCCGGATTCGCGGCTCCTGCCGGAATTTGCAATTTGATTTGTGTCTTTACTTTTTTTGCCATAATAAAATCAGTGAGTAGCGAGTAGGAAGTAGGAAGTAGTTAAAAACCACTTATCACTTACCACTTACCACTTACCGCCTCTAAAGTTTCTCCACCTGTAAAAAATCCAACTCCACGGGTGTTGAACGACCGAATATGGAAACCATAACTTTCAGTTTTCCTTTTTCCTCATTGACTTCCTCAATAATACCTATAAAATTAGCGAAAGGTCCGTCTATAATTCTGACCGATTCCTCTTTTTCAAAAAGTATCGCTGGTTTCGGTTTTAGCGGCGGAGGGGCGTCAACTAAATTAATAACATTTTTAACCTCGTCTTCAGGAAGCGGCGTCGGTTTCAGCCCTCCCAAAAATCCGCTGGCGCCCGTCGTATTTTTCACTATCCAATATGTTTCGTTGTCTATTTCCATCTCTATAAAAACATATCCCGGAAAATATTTTCTTCTTTTTGATACCCGTTTGTTTTTCTTGACTTCCACGACTTCTTCCGTCGGAATCAAAATCCTGCCGAATTTTTTTGAAAGATTCAAGTTGGTAATCTGCTTTTCCAGTTCCTGTTTTACTTTTTCCTCATAATTTGTTAATGTGTGAATAACATACCACCTTAACGCCATGTCGCTACGCTCCTTTAACCCGAATATAACCGAATATTTGGTGCAGTTATTCGGTGCTCCTATTCAGTGCCTTTATTCGTGATTACCCTAACATCCATTTAATAATTTTAGAAAGAATGAAATCAACCGCACCTATAAAAATAGCAACTATGATAATAAGAATTGCTATAACTACGGTTGAAGCCACTACCTCTTTTCTGCCGAGCCAACTTACTTTTTTTAATTCCTCAATTGCTTCTTTTACGAATTGCACTGATTTTTGAATCATGTTAACATCAGGATTAAGGATTAAGTCGCTTTGCTTTAAGGATTAAGTTTTTCTTAATACTTATCACTTACCACTTATCACTTACCACTGCCTCTATTCGGGGGAAGAGGGATTTGAACCCCCAGGGCCGGTTTTGGAGACCGGTCGTTTGCCAATTAACGGATTCCCCCAATTAAGTCAGAGAATTAGTTTATACTACAGAGAATTAGATATTGCATTGACTAATTCTCTAATCTCTAATTCTCTATTTCTCTTACTTTATTTCCTTATGAACCGTGTGTACTTTACAAAATTTGCAATATTTTTTTATTTCTACTTTTTCCGTAGTCGTTTTTTTATTTTTCCTTGTGGTATAATTTCTTCTCTTACATTTCTGACAAGCCAGAATAATTATCTCTCTCATTTTTACGCTCCTATTTTTTCCCGGGGCCGGGATTATAACGCCCCGCCAACCCTGTTCAAGCAAGCCCGCGAGCGGGATTGAACCGCTGACCTCTTCATTACCAATGAAGTGCTCTACCAACTGAGCTACACGGGCGACCAAAGGAAGTCCCTTCAGGGGCAAATATTCCACGGTGCATCTCCGGAAATTTCAATATAAAAAAATGCGAACAATCGCATCAGGAAAAATTATACAAAATTATTTTATACTTGTCAAGGATTTTTTTGCTTTTTTATTTTTTACCTTTTCTCATGCGGAGCGAAGCAAGTAATTTCTCCAGACCCTTGAGGAGCGACTACACTTTCAAGAGCGACGATTAGAGCGAAGCCGACAGGGTGGTCGGCGAAGCGTGTCTGGAAAATTTGCTTGCGAGCGACTTTTATAGAATCAACATTGCATCGCCATATGAGGCAAACCGGTAATTATTTTTTATCGCTTGTTGATATGCCTTAAAAATCAAATTCCTTCCAGCAAAAGCGCATACCAGCATAAGAAGTGTTGTTTTGGGCAAATGAAAATTTGTAATCAGTGCGTCAACATTTTTGAATTTATAGCCGGGATAAATGAAAATGTCCGTGGCACCTTTTTTCGGCGTAACTTTTTTACCACCTAAAGATGTTTCAAGAACTCTTACCGATGTCGTGCCGACCGCAATTTTTCTTTTTGCGGAATTGATTATATCCGCCGAGGATTTTTCTATCTCAAAATATTCTTCACCCATTTTATGTTCCGTTATATTTTCACATCTTACAGGAGAAAAGGTTGCCCATGATATATGTAAAAGAATATCGGCGATTTTTACACCCTTGTTTCTCAACTGCGACAAAACATTTTCAGTAAAATGAAGTCCTGCGGTTGGAACAGCAACTGAACCGGCGGCGGATGCAAAAACGGTCTGATACCTTTCTGCATCCGACGGGATTATATCCCTTTTTATATACGGCGGAAGAGGAATTTTGCCGTGTTTTTTAAGAATTATTTCTATATCATCGGAAAATTTCAGTTTTACAATTTCATTTTCAATTGAGACCACTTCGCAAAAATCATCTTGAATAAAAATGCGGCTGCCAATTTTGAGATTTTTTAGCGGCTTGACAATCGCCGGAACGGCTTTACTGTCGCCATAACCGAGTATTAAAATTTCTATTTTCCCGCCCGTTTCTTTTTTGCCAAAAAGTCGCGCAGGTATGACTTTTGTTTTGTTGATGATTAAAACATCGCCGTCGACAAAATAATCAACAACATTCCTGAAAATTTTATGCTCAATTTTCCCTGTATCTCTGTGAAGCACCAAAAGTTTTGACCCGTCTCTTTGGACGCTCGGAAATTTTACAATAAACTCTTTCGGCAAATCGTAATCAAAATCTGAAAGTTTAAGTTCAGCCGTCATATTAAAATTTATTTTTCTTCATTAATTATTTCAGTGCCAAGGTAGTAATGTTTCAGGATTTTCTTGTAATTCCATCCGTCCTCGGCCATGCCTTTTGCGCCCCACTGGCACATTCCGACTCCGTGACCCCATCCGTGACCTCTGAAATACGCCACACCGCTTTTTATCTTAACCGTAAAATTAGTACTTCGGATAACATTGGGATTCATTGCCATTCTAAATCTATTTGAACGAAGCCATAACGCTCCTTTTGAGTGTTCAATCAGAACTTCTTTCACCCTGTCCGACGAAGTGCGCCCTGCCGTTTTTATTTTTTTAACATCGCCGACTTTATAACCAAAAGATCGCAGATTAGAGCCAATCATTTTTAATGAAATTGAAGCCGACCAGTTGTACCATTTATCTTTCTCACAAAAACCGCATTTAACGCCCATAAGATATTCCGGATTCTCCGTCTTTGAATCATTCCATACGTTTTTTACATCCTCTGTTCTACCGCCGCAACTTGAATGATAAAGTGCGTTTATTATTTCGCCGTTGTATTTAAGAATCTCGCCGGCCGTATTATATACCGCCTTATTGCTTCTTTCATCCTCGGAACCAAACCCGCCATAAACCTGGCAATGCGTTTGTGAACATAAATCAAACCCGGAAGATGCGTGTTTGCCGAGATTTTTAATCGCATAAGTTCTTGCAACAACTGCCTGGGCATTAAGCGATTCAAAAGACCACGACGGAGATACCTCTTTTGTCATTATTCCGCAGATATATTCTTCAAGCCCAAGTTCATTTATAACGGCAAGTTTTTTTCTATTGTTGATTCTTAATATTATATTTCCTTTATATCTTTTACCGTCAACGGTAATTTTCTGGTCTGTTCTTCTGGGAATTATTTTGATGTCTGATGCAAACTGCTTTTTGCCGAAAATTATTTTATCTTTTACTGTTTTTAATATATAAATATCGTCGGCGGGCATATTGAACTTTTCGCCGGTTTTTATATTTATAATCGTAAAATCATCCTCGCCTTCAATAGATACCCTGTCGGTACTTTCAATAATTCCGATTTTTATTATGATTTCTTTTATCGGAGCCGAGGGTTTGATTTCACCGGCTACGGGCGGAGGCGGAATAACCGGCGGTTTCCGCGACGGCACGGCACACCCTGTAAAAAATACGGCAACCGATAAATAAAAAATTATTTTTTTGTGATTAACCATAGAATTATTGAAAGTAAAATACTGATAATTATTGAAGTTGTTATCGGAAAATAAAAAGTAAAATTTTCTTTTTTAATTAAAATATCGCCCGGCAGTTTTCCGATATACGGGATTTTTATTCCGAAAATAAAAATTATTCCAAGTAAAATTAAAACGATTCCAATAATTATCAAAATTTTCCCAAGATAAGTCATTTTTTAGAACGCAGATTACACAGATTTTGAACAGCGATTACGCAGATAAATCTTTATCCGACTTTATCTGTGCCCATCTGCGTTATCTGCGTCCATCTGTGGTTCCATCTTTTTACCAATTTGTATAAAAATTGCCGACGGAATCTGTCCCGGAAACGTTCAGTTGAACCTTTCCGAGTGCGTAAAACCACCCGCCGGATGCGTCTTGTATTAATGCCACGCGATTGGATTTCGTCAAAAGTTCCTGCGGAATTTCGCTAATGTATTCGTCAATAAGCGAATTGAGCCGAGTCGGGTATCTTGCTGTCTTACTATTGTAGATATTCAACGCTTCCCTGATTGAGATTAGATTTTTGCGGGTTATTTTCTCTCTCTCAGAAATAATTTTTTTATAAATTATTTTCCGAAATTCGGAAAAAACTTCGGACCATTCAGAGCAGGATAAATCTGTTATAGGTAAATAAATTGCTGTTTTACTTCCGTATTTTTTTGGAGTAAACTCTACGACGACAGGTTTCATAAATTTGAAGTGATTTTTCCCGGTTATTTTAGCGAAAATTTCGGGAAAACCGGAACTATAATCCGGACGAGACATAACCTTCGGCTGCGACTGAAATAGGTATGATTCTAATCTGATTCCTTTTTCAAATTTCACGGAAAAGATTAAAAATTTAGCTTCATTTTTCATTAAATCAAACTTTTTCCCCCGCATTAAAGGAGTTATCTTTTGGGGCTTAATATAGATATAATTAGGTGAACTAATTTCTATTATATTTTTCTTAAACTCAAGATCATTAGCGATAGAATCATCGGGTGTCCCTGTTGAAAAATCTATAACTTTTCTTATAGTGCCGAGGTCATTTGACATAATAAATTTATTGTCAATAATACACCAATACCTGTCTTCATCCAATATGTCTATCCTTATACCCTTATATTCATCCACTCCTATTTTTATTTTGCCTATCAGATGTGAACTGTTCAGTTGGAAAATCAGCAAAAATTTCTTATCATCGGGATTTCCCAACCACATCGCAATTAAAATCCTTTTGCCGATGAAATTAAATATGTTTTTTTCGTTAAGTTCAAAACCGATATTTTTCTGAATATCTTTTATGTCATTTGTAAATCCAAGCATCTCCGACGGCATTTCTTTCAAAAACCACTCGGAAAAATCTTTGAAATGCACATAAAAATTTGTTTTCTTAAAGTCGGACCAGACGGTATCCAAATCGTCAAATCTTATTATGACGGATACATCCGACGAAATAAGTTTTTCGCAAGTCAAGTCAAACAAAATTTTTTCTCTTTTCGGAAATAGCAAATAAATCAATACTAAAATTGAAATCACCGAAAAAACTGCAAGTAACTTTATTTTTTTATTTCTCATTTTTACTGAACATACATCCGCAGTATTTTTGGGTATAAAGACCCGATTTTTTGAATTCGTTAAGATTTTTGTAAAAATTCGGGCGGCCGTCGTAATAGTAAAAATTGACACCGACTTGACGGGCAATATCCTCACCCGTTTTTTTCAATATATCGTGTTGTTGATAGGGACTTATTAAAAGCGTCGTTGAGAAAAAATCTATTCTTAGTTCCTTTGATTTTTGTGCAGTCATCATAAGACGCAACCGATAACATTCTGCACATCTTTTGTCTTTCTGTTTGGCAATATCTTTTATCTTTAATAACCATTCTTTTTCGTTGTAATCATCAACCCCGTTAGAGATGTCACACCGTGACACGGTATCTCTAACGGGGTCAACAATTAAGGAAAATAATTTTTGTGCAACATTCAGCCGTTTTTCATATTCTTCTGGTGGTTGTATGTTGGGATTATGCCAGTAATACTTGATATTAAATTCACCGTTTAAGAATTTTGTCGCGGAAAATCCGCAGGGCCCGCAACAGGTATGAAGTAAAACTGTTTTCATTTTTATCTTAACCACAGATTACACAGATTTTTACAGATTAAAAACTTTTTTCTTGTGTTAATCTTGTGAAATCTTGTGGTTCCATTTTTTCCTCAAACAATTCCGATTGTATTTTTTTAATCTTGGGTAATGTCTTGCCGGTAAGCGTCGTGTCCATTCCCATGTCAGCCGATATTTTTTCAATCATTTCATTTATTTTTTTTGAAAAAATTGCAGGCGGAGAAATCCTTTTTGAATACATTATTTCGTATCTGCCGGAAAGTTTCGGGTAAAATTTTTTTACAAATACGAAAAATCTTTCTTTATTGATGTCCCTTAACCGTAAATCATCGGAAAAAACATATTTAGCGCCTGATAAATTTGCTTCTGCAATTATATTTTTTACGGTTTTTTTGTTAACGATGTACGGACATAATGGAGAAATCGCTACACCGCAACGGATACCTTTTGATGAAAGAGATTCCATCGCCTTAAATCTTTTTGACGGTTTTGGAGCCCGGGGTTCAAATATCAAAGATAACTCGTCATCTGACATAATACTGAAACTTACCGCCAGAAATGAAGCGGCGGATATTTTAGAAAGTATATCAATGTCTTGTAAAATCAAATCCGATTTCGTCATAATATGAACCGGATTTTTATAACGGTAAATCACTTCAAGTATGCTTCTCGTATTTTTATATTTCGTTTCTGCTGGCTGGTATGGGTCGCAAGCGGAGCCAATCATTATTAGAGCATCCTGCGGAATTTTTTTCAGCGATTCGTTTAATAGAAATGCCGCATTTGTTTTTGACTGTATCTTATAAAAAAATTCCTCTTTTTTCTTATACGGAACATATTTTTCGGACAGAACATAACAGTACTGGCAGGCGTGTTCGCAACCTTTGTAAGGATTCAATGTATAGACGGCTGAAAAACCGTCGAAATTATCTTCATGGCGGTTTAATATATTTTGTACCTGAATGATTTCGTATTTTATCATGATAAAAACGATTCAAACGGATAAAAATGCAGATTCAGACGGATTATTTCGGATGCAAACGGATTTATATCTGTCTGAATCAGTCCTTTATCTGTCTAAATCGTCTTTTACAGGAGTTCTTGCTGCGATTTACGACGGGGAATCCCCAAGTGTTTATAAGCAAGTTCCGTGACAATTCTTCCGCGATTTGTTCTCGCTAAAAAACCTGCCTGAATAAGATACGGCTCGTAGACATCGGTAACGGTATCCGTCTCTTCGGAAATTGCAACCGCTATTGTTTCCACACCGACGGGGCCTCCTGAAAATTTTTCTATGATTGTAAGTAGAATTTTTCTGTCTGTGTCATCCAGACCCTCCGAATCAATTCCGAGCGACTTCAAAGAGGATTCGGCAAGTTCACCGGTTATCACGCCTTGCGTTTTCATATCGGCAAAATCACGGATGCGTCTTAAAAGCCGGTTGGCAATTCTCGGCGTACCCCGGCTTCTTTTTGAGATAAGTTCAATGCCATTTTTATCCGATTTAATGTTAAGAATTTTTGCGGAACGGACTAAAATATCCTTAAGGTTATCAACCGAGTAAAAATCTATGTGTGCCGAAATTCCGAATCTTTCTCTCAACGGTGATGTTAAAAGTCCCGCACGGGTGGTAGCACCTATAAGAGTGAACTTCGGGATATCAAGTTTGATTGTTTTCGCCGAGGGACCTTGCCCTATTATAATGTCAAGTTTGAAGTCCTCCATAACCGGATAAAGCGATTCCTCAACCACTCTGTTTAGACGGTGAATTTCATCTATAAAAAAAACATCGCCGTAAGATAGATTGGTAAGAATTGCGGCAAGGTCGCCGACTTTTTCCATAACAGGACCCGATGTGGATTTTATATTGACACCCATTTCGTGTGCGATGATATTGGCAAGGGTTGTTTTACCGAGTCCCGGAGGCGAATAAAAAAGGCAGTGGTCAAGCGGCTCTTTCCTTTTTTTTGCGGCGGAAATAAAAATTTTCAGGTTCTCTTTGAGTTTTTCCTGCCCGACGAACTCATCTAATGACTGAGGACGAAGCGTGTAATCAATCTTTTCTTCTTCATCGGTTGCACTTCTTGAAACAATCCTTTCTTCCATTTCATCCATAGTTTTTATTATACCAAAATTAAAAAAAATAGCAATAAAAAAAACCTCATCTGTTTTGTAGTCGCTGATTTTTAATCAGCGTTTTTCAGTGAGGATTTTTAACCCAGCCCTTTCTTAAGGTCTTTACAGAAAGGGCTGGGTTAATCTGTTATTGTGAGTTCCATGTCTGTCATTGCGAGGCAACTTTGTTGCCGAAGCAATCTCGAACTCTTTTATTTTCCTCCGTCTCCATTATTTTCATAGTGTCAAGTTTGTCACTTTTTTATATCAGGTATAATTCCTAAATTTACAAGGATTTCTCTGATATCTGCACGAGCATTACCTCGTTCATCACTTTTATAATAATCACTAAAAAGTATTTCATTACTGTCTCTTTTAACAATTTTTAATTTATTCGGGTATTGCGCTATAAAAATATAATCTGCTGTTGTTTTACTATAAAGTTCAACGATGTCTCCAATCTGTGATACACTCTCGCCTTTAGCCCCAGAACCAGTTACTGCTCCCAATACGCCCGTGTCAGGATTCCATCCGGTTTGTTTAATGTTTGCTTTGGTTGTCTGAGTTATCATTGCTGGTCTTTCGATAACTTTAACTCTATTATTTATCAATGCTTGTGTCACTTCGTCAGCAACTTCCAAATCTTTTTTATCCATAGTTGCTGGAATAACTGTAACCACCGGATTTTTAGGAACATCTCTGAGAACAATAAAACGGGTAGTAGCACATCCAAACAGCAAAACTGCAAAAATAAACAACAAAAACTTTTTAATCATAAATTCTCCCCGCTCCCAAACAAAAAAGGGGCAGCCATATTTTCAGGCAAGCAAACCGACCAAGGAAAGCATTCCTTCCAATACGACATGCCCCAAAAGACAGCATGTGTATTGGTCGGTTTGCTACTTAAAAACTAAAAAATTACATCAAAGAACAAACTTAAAATCAATTTACACTTCTACAATACCTAAATCACGACAAATCTTTCTTGCAAGAAAATTGTTTATTTCCCGATGGCGCGGAATTGTAGAAGTTTTATTATTGGACAAATTTACAAAAACAGTATGTTTTTTTCCTTCTCTTAAAAACACACAATCATGAGTTCTTAAATAATAAATGAGTTGATTTCGTTTCATTAAGACATAGTAGCATAGATTGGTTCTTTCAGAATTTTTTCTGGTTTTGTTTCTTTTTGAGAAAGTTGTTTATTTGCCTCTAAAATTAATTTCAGCGCTTCTTTAAGATTTTTCTTAACCTCTGATAAAGTTTTGCCCTGTGTATTCACTCCTGGAATTTCATCAACATAGCCAATATACCATTTACCTCTTTTTTCATAAACTGCAGTATAACTTTTTGTCATATCTCCCTCCGATATAACTATAACACAAAAATAGAATTTTGTCAACTGTTTTTTATCTGCCTAATTCTTTTAATGCCTGTTTTACAATTTCCTGCGTTGAAACATTTTTTCCGAGACGCATCACTGTTTGTTCGGCGGATTCTTTCGCCTGTATATATGTAAAACCCAGCGACTTCAATGCTTCAATCGCATCGTCAATCGCCGACTGCGAAGCCGGAATTTTACTGTCAGGAATATTAAACTCCCGAATTTTATCTTTCAGTTCAAAAATAAGTTTTTCTGCGGTTTTTTTACCGATGCCGCGAATGCCCGAAATCGTTTTTATATCCTGTGAAATAATTGCATTTTTAAAACCGGTGAGCGAAGTGTTAGAGAGAATATCCGTTGCAGTTTTAGGACCTATTCCAGAAACGTTTATCAGAAGTAAAAAAAGTTCTTTTTCAAATTCCGACGAGAAACCGAAAAGTTCAACGGAATTTTCTCTGATGTGCTGGTATGTAAAAATTTTTACTTTAGAATGTTCCGACGGTAATTCCGAAAATGTTGACAGTGAAACGGTTAGAAGATACCCTATTCCGCCTACATCAACTACAATTTTATTTTTCTTTTTTGAAACAAGTGTGCCTGTAAGTTGCGATATCATTGTTCGTTATCACTCACTTACACGAAAAAGACCACGAATTTAATCACGAATTATCACAAATATGAGATTGCTTCGGCTTCGCCTCGCAATGACAATTTGCCGTTATTCGGATTTATTCGCGATGTTTGCTGTTATTCGTGTGCCTCTATTCGTGTTGATACAACAAATTCCGATTGCTAAAGCATCAACCGTATTGTCATCTTTCGGCAGTTCTTTCAAATTAAGAATATTTTTAACCATAAAACCGACCTGATTTTTGTCCGCCTGACCGTAACCGGTAAGCGCCTGTTTTACCTGCAAGGGCGTGAACTCGAAAACTCTCAAACCCATTCTGGCACAGGTTAATAAGATAGCGCCACGGGCGTGGCCGACGGTAATTGCTGTTTTGACATTTTTTGCAAAAAAAATCTCTTCAACCGCGGCCGCAACCGGTCTAAATTCCTGTATTATTTTTTCAAGCTCACTGCTGATGACAAAAAGCCGCTGGCCGAAAGAAATATCGGGCGAAGTTTTTATAACGCCACAATTTTTAATTTTTATTTTTTCATTTTTAATTGCTTCTATCACCGCCCAGCCGCAGGATGCAATGCCGGGGTCAATACCGAGTATAATCATTTTATTACAACTACGATTCAAACGGATTATAACAACGATTCAGACGGATAGTGTCGCAGATTTAGACAGATAAAAATCCGTTTACATCCGCACTTTTATCCGTTTACATCGTCCTTAATATCAAAATTTGAATACACATTTTTAACATCGTCGTTTTCTTCAAGTTCGTCCGCAAGTTCAATCATTTTTTTTGCATCATTACCCTCAAGTTTAATATATGTTGAGGGAATCATAGTATTCTCGGCGGTTTCAATCGCAATCTTTTTATCTAAAAGCGCTTTTTTTACTTTTTCAAAATCGGAGGAAGTTGTAAATATTTCATAAACGCTCTCGTCGTCACTATTTACGTCGTCGGCGCCGCTGTCAATAGCAATGTTCATCAACTCATCCTCTTTTACTTTTGATTTTTCAACCGCTATGTAGCCCTTCGGCTGGAACATCCATCCGACGCAACCCGTATCACCGAGATTACCACCATGCGACGAAAAAATCTTTTTTATCTCGGAGTGGGTCCTGTTTTTGTTGTCGGTTGTCACCTCAATCATAACAGCAACTCCACCGGGACCGTACCCTTCGTAGACAAATTCTTCATAAGTTACACCCGGCAGTTCACCGGTGCCTCGCTGAATTGCCTTTTTTATGTTGTCCGTCGGCATATTTGATGCCTTTGCATCTTCAATCGCTTTTCTTAAACGTGCGTTACTCTCCGGATTCCCTCCCTGTTTAGCGGCAATGGTAAGTTCCCTGCCTATTCTGGTAAATACCTTTCCTCTTTTAGCGTCAATAATCGCTTTTTTGTGTTTAATACCCGCCCATTTGGAATGTCCCGACATAAAAAAATCCCCCTAAATCGTGCCCGTATAAAGCATTTAACTTTTATATGATAACATATTTAAGATATTTTTTCAAGTAAAAAATGCAGCGAGGGAAAGTTGAAAATTATTTCTTACTAAAAATCTGCTTCAAATCATCATCGGGATTTTGTATCGGCTGGATGTTAAACTTGTTCACGAGAATTTTAAGCACATTCGCAGATATGAATGCGGGAAGCGATGGCCCCAGTTTTATATTTTTTATTCCAAGCGATAATAATGTAAGAAGAATGCAAACTGCTTTTTGCTCATACCAAGAAAGAATTATGGACAGCGGCAAATCATTTACGCCGCAATTGAACGCCTTCGCCAGTTCAGTTGCAATTTTTATAGCCGAATAGAAATCGTTGCACTGCCCGCAGTCCAAAAGCCGCGATATGCCGGAAATTGCGCCGAAATCAAACGAGTTGAACCTGAACTTTCCGCAGGCAATCGTAAGTATAACACAGTCATTGGGAACTTTTTGCGCTAACTCCGTGTAATAATTTCTTCCCGGTTTCGCGCCGTCGCAACCGCCAATAAGAAAGAAATGTTTTATCTTACAGGATTTAACCGCACTAACAATTTTATCGGCAATTGACAGAACCGATTTATGGCCGAAACCGACCGATATCTCCTTTCCGTTTGTATCCTGCTGAAATCCCCTTAATTGCAGCGCTTTTTTTATAACATCGCTGAAATCCTTTTTACCGTCAACATTACCAATATGTTCTACTTCCGGATATGCCACAAGCCCTGTCGTAAAAATTCTGTCCTTATAAGATTTCTGCGGTCTCTGGATGCAGTTTGTCGTCATCAAAATTGCGCCGGGAAAATTATCAAATTCTTTCTGCTGATTCTGCCAGGCAGAACCGAAATGACCTGCAAGATGTTTATATTTTTTCAGTTGAGGATACCCGTGGGCAGGAAGCATTTCGCCGTGAGTGTAAATGTTCATTCCTTTATTTTCCGTCTGCATGAGCAACATTTCCAAATCAAGCAAGTCGTGTCCGGACACGACAATTGCCGGGCCGCGTTTTAACCCCATAAATACTTTCGTCGGCACAGGGTCGCCGAAATGTTTTGTGTGCGTCTTATCAAGCATTTCCAAACAAGATAAATTTATCCTGCCAAATTCCATAATCAAAGCAATTAAATTATCCGCATTCAAAGAATCATCAACCAATGCCGATAACCCTCTGTGAAAAAAAGCATTAACATTCTCGTCTTCGGCGCCAAGAATAAATGAGTGGTCCGTATATGCTGCCATACCTTTCAATCCATACAAAAGTATTTCGCGCAAACTACGAATATCCTCATTCTGTGAAGGTTTAGCGAGAACTCCTACAGATTTTCCCTGTTCAACCAGTTTTGGAATAGTTTCAGCAGGAACAAAGTTTGCACAATCAGGAAGCTCTTCGTTAAAGTTTTTTTGATATTGTTTTTTGTAAGCGTCAAGAAAAAGTGTTTTGATTTTTTCTTTCACTTTATATGACTCAAGAATAATTTTTTTCAGACGCTCGGGGTCAAAATTCACATTTGTTACCGTCGCGAAAAGTCCTTCAACGACAAAGCGGTCCATTTCTTTATTTTTTATGCCAAGTTCCCCTGCCATTTTACCGAAAACGGCAATTCCTTTGAGCGAGTAAATCAACAAATCCTGTAGAACGGCCACATCGGGCGATTTCCCACATACTTCGAACGAGTCACATCCCTTTCCTTCCCGCGTCTGTTCGCACTGCCTGCAAAACATATTCATATTTGACTCCGATTTTACTAAACTATTTCCCCTTTAATTGAAATTGTGTAGTCCTTTATACTTATATTTTTTCCGGATTTTTTAAGCGATTCTTCTACAATTTTTACCGTTCCGAAACAACATGGAACTTCTAAATGAATTACCGTTATACTATTTATTTTATTTTGGAAAATTTCGGCAAGTTTTTTAACATATAAATCCTGTGCATCATCAAGTTTCGGACAGAAAATTATCAGCACTTTGTTTTTGAGAAATCTGCCGTGGAAATTGCCATAACAAAAAGGAATGCAGTCGGCGGCTATTATAATATCCGCATTGTCAAAATAGGGCGCGGACGGATTTATCAGGTGCAACTGAACTGGCCAGTTGGAAAGTTCCGATTTTACGGAAACATCGTCTGCCAAAGATTTTTCTTTTTTGTGCCCTCTTAAATCCATAACCTTTGAACCCGGGCAGCCGCACTTATAAGATAAACTTTCATTATTTAATTCAGGAATTTCTATGTTTTTCTTTTTCAGAATTTTTATTGCTTCGTTGAGATACTCGGTCTGTGAGTGTTCTTGAAGATGTTTGAAATGCGCTTTTATTAAATTTCTTCCGCCTTTGACTATATTTTCCATCACTTTTTTTTCATTATATTTTTCGGCTTCTCTCTCTTCTATAGTTATTGCATCCTCGGGGCAGTTGCCGATACATGCACCCAATCCATCGCACAACAAATCACCGACTAATTTCGCTTTTCCGTCTATTATTTTTATGGCGCCCTCAGGGCAGGCGTTTGTGCATAAACCGCAACCGTTACATTTTTCCTCGTCAATTTTAATAATTTTTCTTCTCATTTTCCCCTCCAATATCATTACGGCGCTAGTTTTTTGATTGTCATATTACTGAATTTATGCTCAACCATCTTTTCTATTTTTTTTATTTCGGTTCTCAAAACGCATTTTGAACGGTTTGCACATATTTTTTTTCTGAACATACATTCCGATATTTTAATATCGCCCTGAAAAATTTTAATTAAATCCAATATGCGAATGACTTCCGGCTTTTTTTTTAATTTTACTCCGCCGGCAATCCCTTCCCGTGAAATAACTATTCCGTTTTTTGCAAGTTTTTGCAGAATACGTCTTACATAAAACAACGGAATCATAACGGCGTTTGATATCTCAGTCGAAGATATAAATCTGTTTTTTTCTTTTGAAAGATACATTAAAGCCCTTGCGGCATAATCTGTATTTTTATTAAAAAGTTTCATATTATAATTAACTAACACTATTATAGTATTAGTTAATAATTTGTCAAGTGTTTTCTTGCGGTTTTATTTTTTTAAAAATTTAGGTAGGCACTTTTGCAGAGTACTTCAAGAATCACTTTCAGTCTGTTCAAGAATTTTCAGAACATCAGCTTTGAGTTCTCTCAGTCCTTTGTCATTTACAATTTTGTAATCAATAAAATCAAAAAGTTCCGATTCTGTATTGTCCTGTGTTGTTATGACAGTAGGTCGGGTGACACCTATGACAAAAACATCAAAACCCATCTTCTTTGCCCGGGTAATAGTTTCATCCAATTCCCAAGCGCGGCGAATACCATCAATGACGACATCGCCGTAGTCCGGAAGCATATCCAGACAGGCGACACCGGGCGGGTAACCGCTATCCGCCATTTTGTTGCCTTCCGCTATAAGTTCAACTCTGCAGAAATTATGGTCGGAAAGACGGCGCTTCTTTATTTCCCCTACGGCAATACCCGTTAATTTAGAAACCCTGCTTAAAATTGCGTCGGAAGAAGACATCCTCCCGCATTTTTTATAAGAGGCAATAAATGTTGACACTGTGGTTTTACCCGACTGCGGGCAATCGCTTACTACGAGATATAATTTTTTTGACATAATCAATAATGCGAAACTCTTTAAGTAATCATCTGTCTTCTTTTCCCAGTTCTTTCTTGAACTGTTTTATAATAATTTGTGTATCCAGTACACTTTTATTATCGCCTATTTTTTGATAGATATCAAGCGACTTATTTGCAAAATACAACGCAATTTTATACTCATTTTGTTCCCCGTAAAGAACTGCCATATTGTATAAAATCAAAGCCCTTAAATTTTCATCTTCGCTTTTTCTGTCGGCTTCTATTATTTCCAAACTTTTGTTATAGCATCTAATCGCTTCACTAATTTTGTCGGAATCTCTATAGATGCCGGCTATACCGGCATAAAGCATGCTTTTTTCTCGTGAGTCACCGACGACTTTTTCAATTACTTCCAGTCCTTTTTCACAATACTCCGTTGCTTTTTTGTATTTTTTTTTCAATCTATAAATATTTCCAATCGCCACATATACTTCCGCTGCCAGTTTTTCGTTTTTTTCTTTTTCAATGATATGTAATGCTTTCTCGTAATATTCTATTGATTTATCATATTCATTTTTATCGTAACAATCTGCTCCTTTTGTATACCATTCATAAACAGCAAGATTTTTGACATGGTGCTTCTCAATTTTTGCTTTCTCGCTTTTTAATACAGGTGTGTTAATTGCATGGGCAATCTTAAAAATAAGTTCGTCCTGTAACTTAAACAAATCGTTAAAAGTTCCTCTGACTTCCACGGAATTTTCTTCTTTTGATGTTTTGATATTTATGATTTTTGCGGTAACCGATAATTCCTCTTTTAATTTCCGCCAACTGCCGACAATTATAAAATCAATATCCAAAAACTTGCCTATCTTAACTGCAGTATTTGGGTCTATCGCTCCCGATGTTTGGAGCTCCTGTTCTCTGATAATTTCTTTCAGCTGACTCCGTTCTACAACTTTTATTGATTTTATATATACTAACTTTGAAGTAACCGCTTCCGTAAAAGCCGACCCGAGCCAATTAAATTCATTATCATTATTTAGATTTTCAAAAACAGCAACAGCGACCGAAGGAAGTCCCCGTGGGACAACCGATTTTTTCTGCGGAAGACCGACGACAGATTGCACCGCTAAAAAATTGACAAAAAATAATATTACAATTTTAATTTTTCTCATGTTGTTTTTTGCGCAGGTCATCCAGTTTTTTCAGCGATTTTTCCAGCATATAATATTCTGTTTTCTCAAAAATTTTTACTGCATCTTCTAAATATTTAACGGCACTATTATAGTCCTTTTCCGCCTCAAAAACCAACGAGATATTTGACATTACAACTCCGGAACCCGTCGTATCTCCGAGTTCCTGTTTCATCTTAAACGACTTTTGGAAATATTTTCTGGCGGAGGTGTAATCGCCGTCGGCGAAATAAACAAGCCCTATATTGTTGTATATTCTTGCGATATTTAATTTATTGGAAAATTTTTTGCCGATTTTCAGGGCTTTATCATAACAATCAATTGCTTTGACATATTTTTTATTTGCATAATAAACGGCGCCGAGATTGATATAATTTTCCACTATACTTAACTCGCTGCCGAGTTTTTCATTTATTTCAAGCGATTTCCCGAAACGCTCAAACGCTTTATCGTAATTTTCACGGGAGTAATGGATGTTACCGGCTAAATTATATGCTGAGGCAAGTCCTCGCTGATACCCGATTTTTCTGCTTATCTCAATCGCTTTATTGCAAAACTCCATCGCTTTATCGTAATTTCCGAGAGTGTCATATAAGGAACCGATATTACAATAACCGACAGATATTTCCCTATTATTCGCATATTTTTCGTTTATCTCAATCGCCTTATTGCAATCCTCTAAAGCCGATTTATAATCGCCGCGATTGTATTTGATAAGCCATATATTATTATATATCTTTGCCATCTCCGAATAATTTTCAAGTTTTTCTATTATCGCAATTGACTTGTTATAATACTCCATTGCTTTATCGTAATTTCCTTGTGTATAAAAAATAATTCCGATGTTCTGCAGGGTTTTCCCCATATTTAATCTATTATTTTTTATCTCATAAAGTAGTAACGCATTTTTATACGATTCATAAGCTTCACCATAAAAACCTTTATTTTCAAAAGCATTACCTAATTCAAAATAAGCATCCGCATAATCCTTATCTATTTTTATCGCTTTCTTATACGATGCAATCGCTTCATCAGATTGAAATTTTTCGTAATAATACATCTTCCCTTTTGCGAACCATTCATATGCCGCAAAATTTCTCGCAGGAGGTTTTGCTATTTCAGTTTTTTCTTCTTCCGATACGGGCGTTTCTATAATTCCGGCAAGCTCAAGCGTAAGTTTCCGCTGAAGTTCAAATATATCAGAGAACTTACCTTCAACCGTTACCGATTTTTCCGCCCTCGCGGTTTCAACATTTACAATTCTGGCGACCACTTTAAGTTCAACGCCTGATTTCTGAAAACTGCCGACGACAATGTACTGTGCGGCTATTAACTTACCTACTTTAATCGCCGTGTTCTCATCTACAAGTCCGGACAACTGCAATTTTTGTTCTTTAAGCACATCAAGGAGTTTAAGCCGTTCAACTACGATTATTGATTTTACATTGACAAGTTTTGTCGTAACCGTCTCGGCGAAGCCGGTTCCTATCCAGTCGTATTCTTTATTTCCGGTTATATTTTCAAACATCGCAACGGATATAGTTTTTTTTTGAGTGAGTCCGGCTATTACGGATTGACTAAATACGAGATATGTTAAACAAAATAAGCCACAGAATTTCACAGAATTACACAGAATTTCACTGAAGTTTTTTCTGTGTTCTTTTTCTGTGTTCATCTGTGGCGCCTTTGAAATTCCGATATTACAAAATATTTTAAGAATTTCTTTTTTTGTCATCTCTTTATTTGCTGTTTGTTTATTTTTTCCAATTTTGAATTTATTTCGTCAATGGTTAAATTTATCCTTTTTATATTATCGGTCAATTTAGTAATATTTGTATTTATATCAGTGAGTTTCACCGAATCCACGGCGGGAACCACGAAAATTTCTTTATCAACGGTTACTTTTTTTGTTTCCACAACCGGAGGAAGTCCCGTAGGGATAACTGAAGGGCGGCTATCAGGAACAACCGGCAAAATTTCATTTTTTTTCGGAACTTGTGCAGGTACATTCGCGGAAGCAGGCGAACTTTTAATTCCGCTTTCTTGAAGATTTTTAATGAAATCCTTTATGGAGTTTTCTATCAGTGATTTCGGCGGTTCTATGTTTGGAGTGCAGCTCTGGACTTCAACCGAAAAATTTTCCGAACTTTTATTTTCCTGCCGACGAATCTTTCCGACTACTTTTACGGAAAACTTTGCTTTATCCAAACTCACTCCCCGTAACCGGAGGTTCCACGACGCCTGCGCAATCTCTCCGGGATTAATTCTTGGAATCATCTTATTTTGTAACTCGCGGGAATCACTCAGCACAACACCGGGCGGTAAAATCAGCATAACATCCACATCATCAAGCGGGTACTCGCTGGACCTGTTTTCAATGTCGCAACTGACGGTAAAAGGCATGTTTTCCCTGACCCGCTCGGGACATCCTACGGCAACATTGATGGCATCGCTGAATTTAACCGTCGCTTTGTATATTCCGTAAGTGACGGCGTATTTTTTTTCCTGACCGGGGTCCAAAGTTCCCGGATTCCAGTAAACGGCACAGGCGCTGTCCTTTCCGCCTAAAAAAACCTTAAATTTTCTTCCCTGCTTAATTATACTCTCCCATCGTGAATGATACAGGCGGCCCCAATTTGAAAACACCGTTTCATCGGGTTCAATGTATCCCGAAAGACGCATCGTGCACATTGCACTGACAGTCGGTTTAGAAATACTGTCAAACACATACCAGTAATCAGGTATTTGACCGCCTTTAAGTGATGTATCGGTTGTAACGGAACCTATACCCGGAACGCTGAACGGAGCGCCGTCGTTATCGCCGAGATAAGTATCAAGCAATAAGCGAAGTCCTACCCTGTGAGGTTTGGAATCAAAATTATTCACACGGTATTCTATTTTTAATGAGTCGTAATTATCGGTTGTGAGTCCTTTAACAACAGAAACTTTTTGCTTCACTTCTACTTTATTTCCGAATATGCAGTAAGATGATATGGTATCTTCATCACTAATGCCGACTTTCAAATGTGCGGGAAAATCATAACCATAAATATATTTTGCGCCGTCAATATTAACGGTCAAATATGATGTTTCTGTGACACTCTCTGAATGATAGAGGAGTTTTTTATTATTATCGGAGCCGATTTCGGGATTACCGCCGGTGGTGCGTAACCAAAACCTGTGACTATTAAGATTATAACTTACTTCTATAAATTCATTTGACTTTGTCAAATATTCATCTGCATAACAGCGACTGCCGGTTAATATTAAAAAAAACGCCGAGAATAAAATAAGCCACAGAAAGTCACAGAATTTCACTGAATCTTTTTCTGTGTCTCTTCTGTGTAATTCTGTGGCGTTTTTCATTTTCGGAGATTCAACTCTTCTTCTTTCCGCAGCAATTCTTTTTCTTTCTTTTCAAGCGTGAGTTCTTTCTCGTTAAGTTGCCTTTCTTTCTCTTGGAGAAGTAATTCTTTTTCCGACGGCATTTTTTCTAATTGCCCGTTTTTTTGTTCAAGCAGAGTTATTTTCGTCCTCATTATTTCAAGTTCTTTTTCAAGTTGCTTTATATATTTATCGGTATCAGGTTTTTGAGCACCGACGGATTTTTGTTTCTGCGCCGGGACTTCCGGTTTAGCCGGCGTTGCAGTCGGCGGCGTTGCCGTCAGGCGAAGCGCTTTTAATTCATTATTTTGTTTTAATGTAAAAATAATAAAAGCGCTGACCGCTAAAAACATAATCACTGCAAAAAAATCGGATACCTCGCCGGAACTTCCGCCGGATAATTTTTTTAACATATTGAAACTGTTGAAAAACCCTGCCACAGAGCCACGGAGCACACGGAGAACGACCTTTCTCTATTCGTTTTTTCTCTGTGACCTCTGTGGCTTAATTTCCTGCGGGCTATTTTTTCTTGAACGCATCAACCAAATCGGATATTGTTTTGGCTGCGATATTGTTAGCATTCAGGCAAAATGGGACAAGTTGGCATGTTAAGAGTTAGAGAGGTTCGGGGTTGAAAGAGCCATATTTCCCTTGCCCCTGAAGGGACTCCCTTCGGTCGCCCAGATTATACATTTTCCTGCGCCGTAATGTC
>JACRDL010000057.1 GCA_016218625.1 Elusimicrobiota bacterium | reverse complement strand
TTATAAAAGACGGCTTCAAGATGTCAAAATCAAAAGGCAATGTGGTTTCCGTTGACGATATGGTTGGGAAATACGGCGCCGACACAGCGCGACTTTTCGTGCTTTTTGCCTCACCGCCTGAAAGGGACCTGGACTGGTCTGACGAGGGAGTTGCCGGCAGTTTCAGATTTTTGAATAAAGTATGGAACTTAGTCCGAAGTCCGAAGTCCGAAGTCCGAAGTTCAACTATAGATGAAAATCTTGAACGAATCAAACATCTGACGATAAAAAAAGTAACTGGGGATATTCGCGAAGAATTCCATTTCAACACGGCAATAGCGGCAATTATGGAGTTTTACAATGAAATCAGCAGTCAGCAATCAGCAGTCAGCAGTCAGCAGTTAAAAGATTACATTGAAACGCTTGTAATTTTACTTTCTCCGTTTGCTCCTCACATCTGCGAAGAAATGTGGCGGATACTCGGAAATAGCGAATCAATTTTGGAAGAAAAATGGCCCGTTTTGGACGAGACGAAACTTATTCAGGAAAAAATTACAATAGCAGTTCAGCTCAACGGTAAATTGAGAGGGCAGATTGAAATTAGAACTGATGCCGCAGAAATTGAAATTCTGGAAATTGCCGAATCTGACGATAAAATTAAAAAATATCTTGAGAATAAAAAAATTATAAAGACGATATTTGTTCCGAAAAAATTATTAAATATCGTCGTAGGAGGTTAAGATGAGACAGGTTCAGAGTTCAGAGTTCAGAGTTCAGAGTTCAAAATGGTTTTACCTTTTACCTTTTACCTTTTACCTTTTACCTGCATTTATCGGATGTTCTTCGGCACCTTATACACCGGCGCCGCAGGTGCTGCCTCAAAACATAAGAAAGGTGGCAATTGAAACATTCAAAAATTCAACCGTATATTACGGAATGGAGGAAAAATTAACACTCGCCGCTACAAATGAATTTATCCGAGACGGAAGATTAGAGGTCGTTAATCCGCAGGAAGCGGACGGAATTTTGCGCGGAGAAATTACAAGATATGTTTTAGAGCCGCTAACTTACGACGAGAATCATGTCGTCAAAGAATATAAACTTTGGATATTGGTTGATATAATGCTCGTTGACCGGCTGAAAAACGAAGTGGTCTGGCAGGAAAAAAATCTTGAGGGCAATTATAGATTTTTTGTTTCTAATATCCCGGGCGGTATAACGGAAGAAGAGGCGAGAGAAATAATCTGGGAGAAACTTGCAAGAGCCATACTCAAAAGAACAATTGAGGGTTTCGGGGCAGTAACAGGCATCAGCGAGAAAAAAGTCCCGCCGAAAACTGAATAATAAAAAAAAACAAGCCACAGAATGACACAGAAAAAGAACACAGAAATAACTTCTGTGAAGTTCTGTGAAATTCTGTGGCTTATCTTATGCCTATCTTAAAATATTACGAATTAAAATCAAAATTAAGAACGCTGAAAAAATCGGATGTTTCACCTGTTTATCTTTTCTACGGAATGGAGGATTATCTTAAAGATGAAACGGTAACCCGGCTGGAAAATATTTTAATTGAACCCGATATGCATGATTTAAATTACAGCGTATTTCACCTTCCAAGCAAAAATGAAAAACAATTTGAATCCCCTGCAGGAATAATGGAAAAAAATGTTGTGCTTGAAAATGCTCTTTCCTCCGCCGATTCTTTGCCTTTTATATCTGTTAAAAAAATGGTTGTTATAAAAAATATTCATAAACTTCTTGAATCACAAGATGAACTTCTAAAAAAATATATCGAAAAACCGCATCTTTCCACCTGTCTTGTTTTGGTTGGTGGCGATAAACTGCCGAAACGGGAGATATTCCGAAAGATAGAAAAACTGTATCCGACGGTGAATTTTTATAACTTGTTTGGTACCCAGATATGTTTATGGATAATTGAATACGCAAAAAATTTTGATAAAATCATTTCATCGGACGGGCCTGAGGAGATATTAAAAATTACCGGTAATAATCTTTTTGATATAAAAAACGAACTTGATAAATTAATTTTGTATGTCGGCAATAATTCTGAAATTGAAATGAACGATATTGAGTGTTGCTGCGGACATTTCAGGGAAAATACCGTTTTTGAATTAATGCCGGCCCTGGCAGAAAAACAAACCGAAACCGCTATAAAAATACTTGCAAATCTTTTTAATAGCGGCGAGGACGAATATATGATTTTGTCGCAGGTTGCAGACAGATATAGAAAATATTTGAAATTTAATGAACTGACTGAAAGTGGGGTTGATGACGGTGAGGCGGCACTACGGTCAGGAGTCAAATTTTACCAGGACAAATTCATAACCGACGCTCGGAAACTCAGCATCTCGGAAATAAAAATTTCACTCAGTAAAATACTTGAAACTGACATAAAAATGAAGTCCGGTGGGAACAGCAAATATCACATTGAACGGCTATTTTTTGATCTTTGTCAAACGCATTGAAAGGCGGGAAATTTTTCTGGAAGCATTTTTTTTGTGAATGATTTTTTTCTTAGCCGCTTTATCAAGTATCCTTGAAACGATTCCTAAAAGTTCCTTTGCTTTTTCGGCATTTTTTTCAGTTAAAGCCGTTTCAAACTTTTTAATTGCCGTTTTAATTCGTGACTTAACGGCTTTATTGATAGTGCGTCTGGTCAGATTTTTCCGTGCCTCTTTCAGTGCCGATGTGTGTCTTCCGGTTTTTAGTTTCATAACACCTCGCTTTGCTCGGTTACACTGAACTGACACGGAACTTATACACAAAACTGACTCGGAACTATTTCCGTGCCTGTTCCGTGTTTTGTTCTGTGTCTGTTCTGTGAGTATTTTACAAAAATATAAAAAAATGTCAAGTGAAAATTTTAATAAAGAAACAAAAATAGCAAAATATATCGGCTATGTATCTGCCGGAACTATGTTTTCCAGGATTGCCGGTTACATCCGTGATATGCTTGTCGGTTGGCTTTTCGGCGCGGGATTGTCCGCAGATGCTTTTTATGCCGCTTTGAGAATTCCCAATCTTTTCAGACGGCTTCTGGGCGAAGGCGCATTATCATCTTCGTTTGTTCCTGTATTCAGCGAATATCTGGCGACAAAAGATAAAAAGGAAACTGAAAAACTTTTTAATGCGGTGTTCACAACGCTTACACTTGTCCTTTTAATTGTGTGTGTTTTTGGCATCACATTCGCGCCGCAGATAACAAGAGTAATTGCCTACGGATTTGAGAAAAATCCGGAAAAACTTTCTTTAACTATTACCCTCACCCGATTGATGTTTCCGTTTTTACTTTTTATTTGTCTTGCAGCATTTTTACTTGCCGTCCTAAACTCGCTAAAATTATTTTTCATACCCGCAGTATCACCGTCTTTCTTATCAGTTTCCGAAATTGTTTTTATTATTGGAATCGCTCCGCTTTTAATAAAAGAAAATCAGATTAAAGGACTCGCGATTGCGGTTGTCATCGGCGGGCTATTACAATTTTTAATTCAGATACCGTCCATCAAAAGAAACGGCTTTAACCTTAAACCCCTAATTAATTTCAACCATCCCGGATTAAAACAAATATTTTTTTTAATGATACCGGCAATGTGGGGAATATCAATTGACCAGGTCAATGCTTTTGTTGACACTATTTGCGCATCATTTTTAACCGAAGGTAGTGTAACGGCACTTTACTATTCAAACCGTTTGATGCAACTGCCTCTGGCACTTTTCGGAATTGCCGTTGCGTCTGTCTCACTACCTTTGATGTCGGCAAGCGTTTCTAAAAATGACCGAAGGGAAATGAAGGATATGCTTGCATTCTCAATAAAAATATCTTCATTGGCAATTTTACCGGCAATGGCGGGACTTATAATTCTCGGCAAGCCGATGATAACCCTTCTTTTTCAACACGGTAAATTTGACGAAACCGCAACATTGCTGACCAATTCCGCATTAGTTTTTTATTCTATCGGGCTTCCCGCTTTCAGCTATGTAAAAATTTTTGCCGGCGGATTTTATTCAATGAAAGAAACCAAAACGCCGGTAAAAATCGCAACAGTATGTATGCTGTTAAATGTAGTGCTAAATATCATTTTGATGAAACCGATGGGGGTGGGGGGGCTTGCCCTTGCAACAGCCGTATCCTCTTGGGCAAATGCGGTTTTTCTTTTCGTGTCGCTTAGAAAAAAAATAGGCGGCCTCGGCGGAAGAAAAATATTTCTGTCGCTTATTAAAATAATTTCAGCGACTTCGGTAATGACTGCCATCTGTTACATTCTTTCCGTTCATGTAATCAAAAATCTTTTTTTGAATGTGTTCGGAACGATTATTATCGGACTTATTCTTTATCTTTTGACGGCAAAATTGCTGAAAATCAATGAAATGAAATCGGTATGGTCTATTATCAAAAAAGAAGAACCTTCGTTAGATGAATGAAATCCTATCAAGAAAAACTTCATAACCACGAATGGACACGAATTTACACGAATTATTTTTTTATTTTATTTCTGTTTTTTGTTTTTATTCGTGTTAATTTGTGGTTGCTTTTATAATTTTCTATGCTTTTAAACAAATTGGACAACCTTCCTAAACTTCCCGGCGTATATATAATGAGGGACTTATCCGGCAGAATAATTTATGTGGGCAAGTCATCTTCCTTAAAATCGCGGGTGAGGTCATACTTTATTGATACGGCAAAATCATTGAAAAACTCACTGCTTGTTAAAACAATTAAAAACATTGATTATATTTTGACGACCAATATTAAGGAAGCACTGGTTTTGGAAGAATCCTTAATCAAAAGATTTCAGCCGAAATATAATGTAATATGGAAAGATGACAAGCGGTATCCGTATATTAAAATTACCGACGACAAATTCCCGTTTTTGGATATAGTGCGAACTAAAAAACATAACGGCGGAACTTATTTTGGACCTTACCCCGATGCATCCAATATGAAGAAAACACTGAAATTGGTACAAAAAATTTTCGGGCTGAGACCGTGCAGATACAATCTTGAAAAACGGAAAAAGGAATGCCTGTACTATTTTATAAAAAAATGTCAGGCGCCCTGTATAGGAAAAATAAGCGAAAAAAAATATTCTTACTTTATCGGTAACGCAATAATGTTTTTAAGCGGCAAAAATCAAAAACTTCTGAAATCACTTGAAAAAGAAATGACTGCCGCCAAAAAAAAATTGCAATATGAAGAAGCGGCAAAATTACGAAACATAATTTTCACAATAAAAAACACGCTTGAAAAAATCAACATAAAAGAAATAACCCTTAAAGATATTTTAATCAATGCGGACAGGGATGCCTACCTGAATGATTTGTCAAAATTAATTGGAAAAAAAACAGTAGGCAGGATTGAGGGTTTTGACATATCAAACATTTTGGGAAAATTAGCGGTTGGCTCAATGGTTGTTTTTGAAAACGGAATTCCTAAAAAAAGCGATTATAGAAAATTTAAAATAAAGACAGTAAGCGACATAAATGATTGTGAAATGATTGGCGAAATTATTAAACGCAGATACACAGGCACTATTGCCGAAAAAACTCCGTTACCCGATTTAATCATAATTGATGGCGGGAAAGGACAATTAAGATTCGCTCTAAATGAACTTGAAAAATGTTTTGATAACGAAAAAATTCCGAAAATAATCTCAATTGCCAAATGTAGCCCTCGACTTCAGTCGGGGGTGAGCGAAGCGAATAAGGAAAAATTATTTTTTCCAAAAAATCCGGAGCCAGTAATTTTACCCAAAAACTCACTTGCCCTGAACCTTATAAAATATGTTCGCGACGAGGCACACAGGTTTGCTATTTCATACCACAAATTGTTGAGAAAAAAATTACTGAAAGAATGAAAAAAATATTTCCTTTTTTGTTTTTTACCTTCTACCTTCTACCTTCTACCTTTTACCTTCTTAACGCAAGAGAAGGAATAATTATATTAAATAACGGAAAAACTGTTAAAGGAAATATCGTTATAAACGAAACCGGAAATTATACCATTGAGACGGAAAAATGGTCTGTTATGTTTTCTAAAAAAGAAATTAAATCGGTAAAATATACAGGTCAGGAAAAATCGGACAGTTCAAAAAATAAATTCGTTCAAAAAATGAAAAATACAAAAAAGCAACAACACAAGAACATAAGAACATATGAACATATGAACTATACTTACGACCCGTTGATTTATTTTTATGCTGACA
>JACRDL010000056.1 GCA_016218625.1 Elusimicrobiota bacterium | reverse complement strand
GATAGACAATTGAAGAATGATATTCCTTCTCTCCGTTGACGACGACGCCGGCAACTTTACCGTCTGATATAAGAATGTCCGTCATTTTTGAGTTATAATATATCTCACCGCCTCTTTCAAGGATATAACTTCTTATATTTTTGACAATTCCGCACAATACATCCGTTCCCAAATGGGGTTTGCTGACATATCCTATTTCTTCAGGCGCACCAAATTTAATAAAAGTATCCAGCACCTTATTTATATATTTCGTATTTTTTATTCTGGAAAACAACTTCCCATCCGAGTATGAACCCGCACCGCCTTCACCGAACTGGATATTTGATTCAGGGTTTAGCACCCTTTCTTTAATAAATCGTTGTACATCAACGGAGCGTTCATCTATCTTTTTGCCTCTTTCAAATATTATCGGCTTGATTCCATAAGCAATAATCTCAAGGGCGGCAAACATGCCGGCAGGACCGAAACCTATTATTATAGGCCGCTCCTTGATCTTTTTTGGTTTTCTTTCTGCCTTTATTTCTTCAACATATTGGGGAAAGTTTTCGTTGTTGGCGAAGTTATCGGGAGTGGTTACAACTATTGAAATCTCATAGTAGAACTGTTTTTTACTGCGAGCATCCAACGACTTGCTCAGTATTTTTGCGAATTTTATGTTTTTTTCGTTGATGTTTAGTTTTTGCGAAGCGACTTTTAAGTATTCATCAATCCCGTCTTTTTCAACGGGGAGCCGCAAATTACTTATTATTAAATCCAAAACCGCCCCCTCTATTCGCTTCGTCCCTAAAGGGACTCCCTTCGGTCGCTCACCCCCGACTAAAGTCGGGGGCTACATTTTTCCTATCATTTTTTAAAATTATACTACTTTTCCCTGATTTTTCAACCGACAAAAAAACCGACATTAATCGTCGGTAAAATTGGATTATCCCTCGCAAAAATGCTCGGGATTAAAATTTTCTCGTTTCCAGTAGGGAACGGAAATTTTTAAATTTTTTGGTCTAAGATAGCGGACACAAAAAAAAGTAGAATCTTTTGTTTTGTGGTATTCCACATAATGCCTACAATCTTCGCACCAAAATTCATTTTCCAGCCCAAACCACTCTTGAGCTGCTCACTTTACCTCGTCGGGCGAAACTGAAAACGATTGATTGCTGTGGGCATGCGATATAAGTCATTAGTTCACAAGTATTACATATCCCTGTGCTTTAATTGAAACATCAAGTTGCCCGTTTTTAAGTTTATATGTTTTCTGTGTCAACACATCTTTTAATTCAGATATTCCTGTTGGCAGTGTAGAAAGTGTGAGTTCTATTTTTTGTGTTTTTCCTGATTTATTCATCACGACGATACCTGTTTTTTCACCTTTAATTCTTTCAAAGGCAAATATATTTTTTTCATCATCAGATATTATTGGCTTATAAAGTCCGGTCTTAAATACGGGATATTTTTCTCTGATAGATATAATTTTTTCGTAATGTGCCGAAAGGTCTTCATCTACTTTAGCGTCGGGTTCGCCATATGGTTCAAGTTCTCGCCACAGCATTGGTTTTCTATCAAACGGGTCATCTGCGCCCCACATTCCGACCTCATCGCCATACCAGATACAAGGCGAACCGATAAATGTGAATTGAAAAGCGGTGATTTGTTTTAAGAGTTCATAGCAATTTTTGGTCGGTTTTGTATTTTTGTAATTTTTATTATAGTCGCCGCCATCTCTGGGATTTAATCGGTTGCGTTTATCATATTCCCGATGAGGATTATATATCATAGATGCAATTCTATCTGTATCATGGCTATCTAAAAGATTCATCTGAACAAAATTAACCTGCATCGGATATGTTGAAAGCAACTCATTTAGTGATTTTTCTAATTGTGAGGGGGAGATTGATTTATCAATAAAAAATTTTATCATTAACTTTACGAGCGGATAGTTCATCTGTGCATGGAACAGTTCACAATTTAGCCAATCAGGCGATTCAGTCCAGAGTTCACCGACGATATATGCTTCAGGATTGAGCTTTTTGACAAGAGCAGACCATTCTTTCCAGAACGGCATTTTTACACAATCAGGAACATCCAATCGCCAGCCATCTATTCCATCGGACGGGTCGCCATCGTTGTTCGGGTCCATCCATCTTTTTGTG
>JACRDL010000004.1 GCA_016218625.1 Elusimicrobiota bacterium | reverse complement strand
TAGTGTAGTGTCCCATAAATTACTTGACATTTAGTTTTTTATTTGTATAATTATGGTAAATGAACATATCAAAACGAATAGTACTCACAACCGAGGAACAATCGACAATCGACCGTTGGTCGCATGGGAAAAGCATTCCATTACGCTTGGTTCAAAGGGCGCAAATTATTCAACTGGCAGCTCAAAGTTTTTACAATCACGATATTGCCGAGCAACTGAATATTTCCCGTCCGACCGTCCAATTATGGCGAGAGCGTTTTTTATCTCTCAGGTTAATTGGTCTGGAAAAAGATGCACCGCGTCCTGGTCGTTTTCCAAAGATTTTGCACAAAAAAGTTACTGCAATTGTCAACGCCACGCTGCACACAACACCGCCCGATGCTACCCACTGGAGCGTGCGCAGTATGGCAAAGTTTCAAAATGTCAGCCGAATGACTGTTCAACGAATATGGAAACAATACAATCTGAAACCGCATCTTATCAAAAAATTCAAACTCAGCCACGACAAACAGTTTCTGGAAAAACTCTACGATATTGTCGGTCTTTATCTGAATCCGCCCGACAAAGCAATTGTTCTAAGTGTGGACGAAAAAAGCCAGATTCAAGCATTGGAACGCACTCAGCCGTTACTTCCATTACGATGTGGTATTCCTGCAAGACAAACACACGATTATTACCGCCACGGGACAACCACATTATTTGCCGCCTTGAATATGCTCGACGGAACTGTCATCGGAGATTGCATGCCGCGACACAGACATCAGGAATTTATCCGGTTTTTGCAAATTATCGATGTAAAAACACCGACGGATTTAGACCTTTATCTGATTGTCGACAATTACGGGACACACAAACATCCGCAAGTTGTGAGATGGCTCAAGCGTCATCCACGCTTCCATCTGCATTTTACTCCTACATCCAGTTCATGGGTGAACATGGTGGAACGATGGTTCGCAGAAATATCAAGAAAACGAATTCGCCGGGGCTCTTTTAAAAATGTGAAAGAACTGATTATGGTCATTAAAAAATATATTGATTCTCATAATCAGAATCCAAAAGTTTTCGTTTGGACTGCTTCGTTTGAAAGCATTATGAGAAAAATTTCAAATGTAAAGATCTGTTAGGGACACTACACTAGTCATATTTTTAATCCCCTCGTAGGTAAATGTAAACAAATATTTACATTTACATTCTTATACCCCTAAAAGTTTTCTGGCATTCTCAGAAAATATTTTTTGCTTCAAATCATTAGAAATATCCGGGAATTCCTGCATCATTTTCACTTCTTCTAACTGGCTTGACCATGGGGTATCGGTACCGAACATTATTTTGTCCGACGGATGTTTTTTTAGTATTTCTAAAAATATTTTTTTATCTTCAATATATTTAAGCGTCATTGATGTCTCAATCCAGATATCAAGCCCTGCGATATCCTGCAACGCTTCATTCCACATCCGCCAGCCACCAGTATGTGCTGCGACTATTTTTAACTCGGGAAACTTCTGAACTATTTTTTTTAATCGGCTTATTTCTGCTTTTTTACTGTCGGGAAAAGCGATATCAAACCCTATGTGAAATAAAAGAATGATATTATTTTTAGCGGACTCTTCATAGATAAAAAACATCTTTTCATCGTCAAGATAAAAATTCTGATACATCGGATGGAGTTTTATTCCTGGCAAACCCTCACCGCTTATTTTTTTGATTAAATCACCGGCATTTTTATTTTCGGGATGAATGCTGGCAAAAGGGATTATCCTTTCGCCTTTAATTTTTTCGCACCATTTTATTATATTTTCCGTCTGCGATGGTTTGGTGGCGATGGAAAGAACTACAGATTTTTCTATACCTGCTTCATCCATTGATTTTAATAAGCCCGAAACGGTTCTATCAAAAGACGGTTTAATTTTTGAAGGATATGTCAGTTTTGCAATTGCACTCTCGGCAAGTTTGTCTGGAAACGCATGTGTGTGAAAATCAATAATCATTTTATGATGTCCATGAGTTCAACGGGCTTCCTGACGTAAAAATCAGGGTTGTATTTTTCCAGTTCACCGTATTTCCTGAACCCATAGAGCACGGCGCAGGAAAATATTTTTGAGTTCTTTGCCGCTAAAATATCCGTTTTACTATCGCCTACTATCAATGCTTCCGACGGCAGTATCTTTTCTTTCAAAAGTATTTTTCTTATGTAGAAAGCAGACGGCTTTAGCCGTTTTTTTTCTTCGCTGTTAATGCCTATTATTTTTTTAAAGTATTTTTTTACTTTGAGCATCTTTAATAATTTTTCCGAAAAAATCTGCGGCTTGTTTGAAACAACATATAAAATTATTTTTTCTTTTTTGAGTTCTTTCAAAACACCGAGCATTCCGCTATAAAGTTTTGACTTTACTGTTAGATTTTTAAGATAATTTTCCGAAAACAGTTTTTTAGCGGATTTGATATTTGAATCCTTTACGTGAAGGTTTGAAAAAAAATTATCCACTCCACTTCCGACAGAATGTTTGATTTTTTCTTTTGACGCTTTTTTTATCCCGAAATGTTTAAGGACTTTATTCGCAGAATCCCTGATGTCGTCAAGCGTATTAACAAGCGTGCCGTCAATATCAAAAATTATCAGTTGAAAATTATTTTTCATTTATATTAGAAAGATTTTTCTTTGCCAGTTCAAAACCGGGGTCAATTGACAGTGCGATCTTATAACATTCTTTTGCATCCGCTATCCGGTTCAACTTCATATTTACATAACCAAGATTATTCCATATATCTTTGTTTGACGGATTGATAAAAGTCGCACGACGGTAAAGATTCCGGGCCGGCTCATACTTTTCCATAAAAAGATAAATATTTCCGAGTCCCATAATAGCATCCAGCGAAAACGGATTTATGAAAACCGCCATTTTGTAATTTTCCTCCGCAATATCAAACTCTTTTCTCTGTGCGTGAATCGTCGCCATATTAAAATAAATCTCGTCATAGCCGGGGTTGGCGGCAATCGCTTCCTTATACGCCAAAATCGCTTTTTTCTGATATTCATCCGCCTGGACAGGTGCACCTGCATACCTAAACTGAGCGGACATTCTGGCATATCCGTTTGCGAGTTCGTAATTATTATTGACTTCCAGACGATGAAGTTTGTGTGCTTTTTCCAAATATGGAATCGCCTGCTCTATCGGTGTTGACTGCCTTTTTGCAAGTTTAAATCCTGTAAAATAATTTTTTTCCGCATAAAATATGGATATGTACATTTTAATCAGCAAAATTGAAATTAAGGTTAACATTATTAAAATTGTTTTAGACGCTATCTTATGCTGAATAATTTTTTTCTCGGAAGTACCCAGACCTGCTAATATCCCTAAATTCATCCAAAAGAAAAATCCCGGTATTACAAAATACAGCGTGACATTCACTATATTATCCACGAGCATCCCTATTACGCCCGCAAAAATACCGACGGCGACAGTTTTTTGGAAATCATTTTTTACATTTTTTATCTGATGAAAACCAAACTTCACGATGCAAAAAATAAGCCACAAAAAAATGCCCAGTCCTATAATTCCCGTCTGCGAAAGATTTTCTAAAAAAACATTATGGGCATTGTTGGCGTGGGTTCGCTGTGTTAGATTCGGATGAATAAGATACCTTTGCTGGTAAAACGGAAAAAGCATCTCAAAAAGACCCCATCCGCAACCGATAACCGGATTCTGTTTTGATATATCCCATGCGGAAAGCCAGATTAAAAATCTCTGATATGCGGCAGGACCCGATTTTTCAAGTGTGAAAATACTTGCGGCGCGTTCTATTACATAAAATCCGAACGGTTTTGTCTCATTTTGCCATCTGGTAGGTATCAACATTATCAAAAATATAATTAAAACCATACTTATAAACCATTTTTTATAAGCAAAAAATTTTCCCTTAAATACAAATACAATAAAAATAAGTGACGCGAAAAGACCGAGCCATGAAGACCTTGCCATCGTGGCAAAAAGCGCCAAAATCATAATTACCGTCAAAGAAATATACAGAAATTTTGAATAATTTGATTTGGAAGATATAAACAAAACAATTGAAAGCGGAATCATTATAGTTAAAAAACTGGATATGAAAACCGGGTTGCCGAAAGTGGAAACGCATCTCTTCATACTGTACGGATTAACCGTCTGCTGCCAGATCGGTTCCATATCAAAATACTGCAAAACAGCATAAACACTTGCAATAAATGCTACGATAAAAGACAAAAAAAGAACTTTTTTTATTGATTTTTCATCTCTTATCAAATTTACGGCAACATAATAAGCGAGAACGCAGTTTATCAAAATATAAAGATTGTTTCTTAAGCCCTCCGACCAGGCAGCAGTTGAAAATCCCGGAATCTTTCCGAATCCGATAATTTCATAACTTCCTAAAAGTGCTTGCAGAAATGTAAAAATCGTAAAACCCAAAAAAATCAAAACCGGAAGATCCAGCCGTGTTTTATAAAAAATAATTTTTCCTGTTTTAAGCGACCGCATCGCAAATAATCCGAAAATTGAAAGCAGCGAAATATACAAAATAGTCCCCTGAATGATGTAGGGATTTCTGGTAACATTCGTAAAAAAAATTAAGGGACTGACGAGGATGGCAAAATATAAAATATTTTTCATTGTTGTCTATGGGACATTGCGGCGGGATTGTTTTTTAGGAAGCGGTTTAAAATACCATGTGCCTTATCGGTTCTTCCAGTTTTCTCGTACAATACGGCAAGATTTCTTAATGCCTCCGCATTGTTCGGGTCAATATCTTTAAGTATTTTTTTATACATTGTTTCGGCCGCAAACATTTTTTTCTGTGCATAATAGATATTGCCAAGACCCAGCCACGCATCCGGTTTTAATATGTTCGTCTTAACACTGTTAATATACCCGTTCATATCTTTATTCACAAGCCACGAATAATAATAATACCAGTCGTTTCTTGCAATATATCTCTTAAAAGTACTCTCCGCTTCTTTCCATAATCCAAGATTAGCATATGCCATTCCCAAAGCCGGATATGTCCGCTCAAATACCGGGTCAAGACGCTGATATTTTCTGTAGTCAATAATTGCATCCGCCCACCGGCCCATTTTTGAATGAACAGTTCCCATCTGCATAAAAATCTGGACATAGTTGGGTGCAAGTTTTATCACATCCTCGTATTTTTCAATCACCCTTTCTGGGTCGCCGGACGCCCATCTGTCGTTATAGACATTCCCCATAAAATAATGGGTCATCACATAGTCGGGATTGTATTTTATAACTGTCCGGTAATTTTCAAGCGCCGCAGACCACTCGCCTCTTTTAGAGTGAAAAATAGCAATGTTGTGAAACTTATCCGCTAAGAAAAATCCGTAGAAATATTTTACGAAATAGAGACACGCAATAATTACAGCAATTTGAATTGCCGGCATAAACTGGGGTTTTTGTGAAACGGGTTCCGGTTTCGGTTTTGTAATTTGAGGAAGCGAAAGCACTCCTATCATTCCCAAACCAAACCAGAAGACGACGCCGGAAGAGACAAACCTCATGCTGACGCACATTGTATTATGGACAAGTTGAGATATAATCCCCGACGCAAATCCTATCAAACCGTGAATTACGAATTTTGATTGCGGCGGAACAGTTTTTAATCGCTTAACGGCAGCCAAAATAAATGTTATTATTAGTAGAATAAAAAATCCGAAACCGATAATTCCTTCGTCGTAAAGCACCTCTATAAATTCATTTTCCGGATGGTCGCTTTCGGTATTGGAACGACCTTCAAGTTGAATAACTTCCGGTCTTCTGTATGCAGGATAAACCGCCTTGAAAGAACCCATACCGGTTCCTATCAAAGGATGAATTGCCCTTCTTATTGAACTTTTCCACTTCAATGGGGAGCGGTCGTAAAGATATGAATCGGGATGCGGCACTCTGTTAAACATCTCCCATGTGCCGAGCCATGTCGCCGTTCTGAACCTGACCGAGTCAACCCGCTGAAGAGTAAGCATAAGAACACCAAGCACCATAGCGGCAAAAACGGCCAGAGACATCCCGAACATAATTTTTCTGATGGTTTCTTTTTTACCGTGTGATAAAAATGCAACTGCAAAAAACGAAAATGCAATAACCCCCGCCGAATAACCGATCCATGCCGCCTTTGAATAAGTAAATATTATACAAAAGACGGTCATACCATAAAAAACAATAAGGAATTTTGAGAATCTTATCAGTGCAAAGGAAAGGATAACTGGGGCGGTAAGAAGCAGGAAATCACCAAAAAAATTAGGATTTCCGAATGTAGAAAAAATCCTGGTCCCGAATGCCTGTCGCCATATAAAAGGGTCGAGACCGACAGCAGGATTAGGCGGATAAAATCTGGTATCTAGAAACTGTACAACGCCGTAAAACACCGAGATAAAAGCACCGGCAAAAAACCAGTTCAAAAGCCGTCTCTGATTTTTTTCATCCCTGAATTCCGAAATTATTACAAAAAAAAGTGCGATGTAAAAAATTCTTCTTATAAATTCATCAAGCGTACCGAAACCGTTTTTTAACGGCGAAATTACAGCAGAAAATATTGTTGAAATCAGCACAAGACTGACCGGAAGTATTAAATGAAACGAACCGGGCGGAAACGGATTTTTCCATTTTTCTAATAATTTTATCAGAAAAGTGGTTAGAAGAACCGTTCCGCCTATCTGACAGATTGTTATTTTTATCTGACAGGAATCATATGTTCTTAAATAAAAAGCAACCGCCATTAAAAAATAAAAAATCGGAGTGCCGTAAAGCATTGTTTTTGAACAGATGTCCGTAATTTTTTTATTTATAAGTAACATCCGATACGAGATACAAGATAAGCCACAGAATGTCACAGAATTTCACTGAAGTTATTTCTGTGTTGTTTCTGTGTGGTTCTGTGGCGCTTTTCAAACTCCGATACTGCAAGCCGGCGAGTGGGATCGAACCACCGACCTACGGTTTACGAAACCGTTGCTCTACCGCTGAGCTACGCCGGCAGGAAACGGCAGAGATTAGAGAATAGAGAATTAGAGAATTTCTAATTAACTAATTCTCTTTCGTATAAACTATTTCTCTGCTGTTAAAATTGCCACGGGACGGAATTGAACCGCCGACGCACAGATTTTCAGTCTGTCGCTCTACCGACTGAGCTACCGTGGCAAAAAACTAACTCGGGGACGACGGGATTTGAACCCGCGATCTCTGCCTTGACAGGGCAGCATGTTAAACCAGGCTACACCACGTCCCCATTGGGCGATGCAGGGATTGAACCTGCGGCTTCCACCTTGTAAGGGTGGCACTCTCCCGCTGAGTTAATCGCCCAAATAACTACAATTAAAAATGTAAAATGACGCTTCACTAAAATTAAAAATTACGGTGATTTTATTACTTATCAAAACATTTTTCATTTTTAACTTTTAATTTTTAATTGCTTTTATTGCCCCCAACGAGAGTCGAACTCGTGCTACCACCTTGAAAGGGTGGTGACCTAACCGCTAGTCCATGGGGGCGATTGTTAGCATTCAGGCAAAATGGGACAAGTTGGCATTTTTAGAGTTAGATAGATTGGGGATGGAAAGAGCAATGTTTCCCTTGCCAAGATTATACATTTTCCTGCGCCGTAATGTCAACTCTTTTTTTATGCGCCTTGCCTCAAGTATCGCCTCCTTTCTGCCGAAATATACATCTCTCGGACTCACATTTTGCAACGATTTATGCGGCGTTGCACGGTATTTTTCTATCGCATTTGAAATCGCGATTTTCAGTTCTTCCGGCGAGCAATACACCATCAGGCACACGCCGTCTTTTATGGTTCTGTTGAACCGTTCTATCTTACCCTGCGTC
>JACRDL010000055.1 GCA_016218625.1 Elusimicrobiota bacterium | reverse complement strand
TGACATTACGGCGCAGGAAAATGTATAATCTGGGCGACCGAAGGGAGTCCCTTCAGGGGCAAGGGAAATATGGCTCTTTCAACCCCGAACCTCTCTAACTCTTAACATGCCAACTTGTCCCATTTTGCCTGAATGCTAACAGTTCATAGATTATATCAGTTCATTCACATTACCCGAAGGGAAACACACAATAGAATATCGTTCAATAGACAATGTTCAAAATACAGAAGCAATAAAATCATACACGGTTTTTGTGACAGTAATACCCGATTATGCTTTAATGGGGACAGAGGAAATTAAAATAAACGGGAAATCGCAAGTGACAGGCGATGTCAGAAGCAATGATGAGATAGATATAAACGGACAAGTGTCCATTTATGGTTCTGTTTACGCGGAGACGATAAAAATCACCGGTAAATCGGAAGTTACGGGCGAAATTATCCAGAACGCAGTAAAAATCTCGTCTGTGCCGATTGACTTGGTGATGATAAGTTCATATGTGAGCCAGAACAACGACAACGAAAAAATTTCATCAGATATACTTGATGAAAACTTAAAGTTCAAAATTTCCGATAAGGACACAATTACATTATCAACCGGGACATATTATTTTACGGCTCTGGAAATTTCAGGCGGCGCGGTTGTAAATATTGCAGGTAATGTCCATATATTTTGCGCGGGGAAAATGCACATATCGGGACAAAGCGGACTTAATACCGGAGGCAATAAAAATGATTTGATAATATTCGTTGATAGCAGCGATGACAAAGACAACTCGGAAAAAATAAACCCAGCCCTTTCTGGTGAGACCTTGAGAAAGGGCGGGGTAAAAATAGACGGACAGAGCGAACTGACGGCAATCGTATATGCCCCGTATTCTAATATAAAGATAGACGGCAAAAGTAAAGCAGTCGGCAGTTTGTTCGCAAGAATGGCGGATGTCAATGGGGAGTCAACAATTTCAATCAATCAACCGCAAACACAAACACTTGCATCAATAGGCGTAAAGAAAGCGGGGGCAGATGCGACATTTGCTCTCGGTGAAGTTTATTCATTTCCGAATCCTGCAAAGCGCGGTAAATGTCCCACGCTTCACATAGAGTGCGGAGTTGCTGACTGGGTTGAAATCCGCATTTATAATATTGCCGGTGAACTTGTCGATTCAACAGAAATTCGCAATCAACCCATGGAAGTCAGGGACAAATATGCATATGAATACAACTGGGATATTTCCGACATCGCCAGCGGAGTGTATATTTATATTGTGAGAGCGAAGAAGGGCGGGGAACACGATATAAAAAAAACAGGCAAGATTGCAGTGATAAAGTAACATATGGAAATTTTAAGACCTACCCGTGCAGAAATAAACCTAAAAGATATAAAATATAATGTCGGGATTATAAAAAAGTTTGTCGGCAAAGATGTTGAAATCCTGGCAGTTGTTAAAGCGGATGCTTACGGTCACGGTGCGATTAATGTCGCAAAAACGCTTGAAAAATCCGCTGTTCAAATTTTCGGCGTCGCTACAATAGAGGAAGGAATTGAACTCCGTCTTGCCGGCATAAAAAAAGATATTCTTATATTGGGAAGTACCTATCCGTTTTCCAATTTTTCCGAAGTAATAAAATACGAACTCACACCGACAATTGCTAGCATTTCCGGCATTGAGTCGTTTAATAATTCTGCAAAAATAAAAAACAAAAAACTTCCTTTTCATCTTAAAATTGACACTGGGATGGGAAGATTAGGAATATCTCCGTTAACCGCCGTTGGGCTGATTAAAAAAATCAAAAGCATGAAAAATATTTATATTGACGGGATTTATTCTCATCTTGCCTGTGCCGCCGAAAACGGAAATTTTACAGAAAAACAGATCCGGGATTTTACAAAATTATCCCGGAAAATTTCTGCCAGGTTTATACATATTGCCGCAAGCGCCGCAATAATCAAATATAAAAGTTCTCATTTCAATCTTGTCCGTCCGGGACTTTTAATTTACGGACTTTTGCCGTTTAAAAATTCAGAAAAAATTCTTCCCGTAAAACCGGTATTGACGCTTAAAACAAAAATCATATATCTAAAAACGGTTACCAAAAACACATCAATAAGTTATTGCAGAACATTCATCACAGATAGAGTTTCTAAAATCGCCACAATTCCGATTGGCTATGCCGACGGTTTTTTAAGATACAATTCTAATAACGCAAAAGTTTTAGTTCACGGCAAAAAGGCGTCTGTTGTCGGCAGGGTTTGTATGGATATGACAATGCTGGATGTTACCGGTATAAAAAATGTTATTGTCGGGGATGAGGTTGTTATCATCGGCTCGCAAGGTAACGAAAAAATCTCTGCGGAAAATGTAGCAAAAAGGTGCAATACGCTCAATTACGAGGTCGTAACATCAATTTCAAAAAGAGTGCCGAGGGTTTATGTATGATTACTACACTTGGTAAAAAGTTTATTAAGACATCCGACGATATCGGAAACGCTTTCACAATGTTGGTAAAAACGGTTCACAGTTACATATCCGAGAAACAGGACAGAAAAAATATTATTAACCAGATGATACAGATTGGCGTTATGTCGGTTCCGGTTACCGCACTTACCTCGGTTTTTACCGGAATGGTGCTGGCGCTTCAGACAGCGTATTCAACCAAAAATATTTTTAACGAACCGATTTATATCGGTAGCGTGGTCGGTTTTTCTATGGTGAAGGAATTGGGTCCAGTTTTAACGGCGGTTGTTGTAGCGGGTCGCGTAGGTGCTGCGATTGCGGCTGAACTCGGCACAATGAAGGTTACCGAACAAATAGACGCACTTTATACTTTGGGAACCAATCCGATAAAATATCTGGCGGTGCCGAGATTTATTTCAATAGTGGTAATGCTTCCGATACTTACCGTTTTTGCGGATATAATAGGAATCATCGGCGGATTTTTTGTCAGCGTTTATAAATTGGGAATTGCGGCAACCGTCTATAAAAATGATATCTTGGATTATATGCGGGTTGAGGATTTATTTCACGGACTTATAAAATCGATTTTTTTTGCTCTGATAATCGTTACCGTTGCCTGTTACAAAGGTTTTACTTGTGAAGGCGGCGCCGAAGGCGTGGGCCGTTCCACAACGCAGACCGTTGTAATCTCTATGGTTATGATTCTTGTATCCGACTATTTTCTGACAGCACTTCTGGTTCTGTTCGGAATAGGTTAAAAAAATGGAACCACAGATGGACACGAATAAACGCGAACAATAAAAATTGTAGGCACGAATTCATTCGTGCAAATTAGTGTTAATTCGTGGTTACAAAAAATGATAAAAATTGTTGACTTGCATAAATCGTTCGGCGACAATTCGGTTCTTACCGGTGTCAATCTGGATATAAAAGACAGGGAAACGATAACTATTATCGGCGGCAGCGGTTGCGGAAAATCCGTTTTAATAAAACATATTGTCGGTCTTCTTAAGCCGGAATCCGGCAATATATTTGTTGATGAGACGGAAATAACTGGACTTAACGAAAAATCGCTTTCGGAAGTTCAGAAAAATTTCGGATTTCTTTTTCAGGGTGCTGCGCTTTTTGATTCTTTAACCGTCGGCGATAATGTTGCTTTTGGGTTAAGGAATCTTAAAGATTTAACGGAAAAAGAAATTCTTGAAAAAGTAGAAAAATGTCTTTTGATGGTTGGACTTGAGGGCATTACAAATTTAAAACCGTCTGAACTATCAGGCGGAATGAAAAAGCGGGTGGCACTGGCAAGGGCAATCGCAACAGACCCGAAATATATTTTTTACGACGAGCCAACGACGGGAATAGACCCTATTATGGCAGATGTTATTAACGACCTTATAATACATCTTCAAAAATCGCTGAACATTACATCAATAGTCGTAACTCACGACATCGCAAGTGCGTATAAAATTTCAAATAGAATAGCCATGCTTTACGACGGTAAAATTATAGGGACAGGAACACCGGACGAAATCAAGAAAACGGAAAATCAATATATTAAACAGTTCACGACGGGTTCTTCGGTGGGTCCTATAAAAATGAAAGTAAGAGAGAGGTAAATCATGAAACAGGAAACCAAAGTCGGAATTGTAATTATTTTAGGAACTCTGGTGCTGGCTGGCGCAATTATGATTTTGTCGGGTGTCCGGATTTTTGAGAAGGGCTATGAGATTAACATTCTTTTCAATGATATTCAGGGACTCTTAAAACAGGCAAAGGTGCAGGTCGCGGGAGTAAATATCGGTTATGTGAAAGATATTACGCTTGTGGAGGGAAAGGCAAAAGTAACGGTCTGGCTGGATAGGGATGTGAAAATTTATAAAGATGCCGGCGTGTATATTTTTTCGTCGGGAATTATCGGAGTAAAGTTTATACAACTTACGCCCGGAAGCTCCGCAAATGAATTATTAAAAGACGATGATACAATTACCGGCGTTGACCCTATAAGCATTGACAAGATGTTTGATAAAACACAATTGGCGATAAATTCGCTTCTTGACTCGCTTAAGGGCTTGACCAGTGATACAAGTATAAAATCAACAATTAACAACCTGAATAAATTTTCCGAAGATTTGACGGTTATATCAGCAGAATTAAAAAAATCGGTTTCCTCCGGGAGGCTTACAAACATTTCCAAAAAACTTGACTCAACCCTTACCTCTCTTGAAAAAATTTCTAAATCAATAGAAACCGGCGACGGTGTTCTCGGCAAACTTGTCACCGATAAAAAACTTGAAACCGATTTGAAAGAGACAATCAAGAGTATGCGGGTTTTCAGCAAGATGATGGAAGATGCACCGTCAAAATGGATTGTGGACGATAAAAAAGCAAAAGAAGTGAAAAAGGACTTTGAGAAAGAAAGAAAAAAAGAAGAGAAAAAATAAACCACAAGTTGGTGAATTCAACCATTAAGTGCAACAGTGCGAATTGAAAACCTCGTTTGGAGTAGAGAACCCGAGACATTTTCTCGGTCTGTTGTTGAGCCAAGATTCGACCTTTGAAATATCAGCATCAGAAATAATATCAAAATTA
>JACRDL010000053.1 GCA_016218625.1 Elusimicrobiota bacterium | reverse complement strand
GTGACCCTGAAGTACTTCAATTACCAGATTGAACTTTTCTTCGGGCGTCCAAACTCGTCGTTCTTTCATAAACCGGACCTCCTTTAATGGCTCTATTATACCATTATACTTTGGTCCAGTCAAAACAGGGTTCGTTCAGCACTTCCCAACTGCATAAAATCAAAATTATAGGTATCCTTAAATATTTTTTCCGGTAAAAGAGGAACGATTGGTTGACTTACGACCATTTTTCCTTCTTTACTCATTCGTTCATACAAATTGGATTTCACTTGTTTTTCTAATTCCCGAGTACTCCACATATTTTGTATTGTTTGTTGTTCATAAAATTCTCGTTGTTCTTTGTGTAAAGATAACAATACTTCGTAATGCGTCCAGCTTAATTGTAACCGCACTGCGGTTACAATTGGATACGCTCTGGAAAATTGAACTGTACGGGTAAGAATCTGTCTTGTCATCCCGACATCATTAGCCAGATTTTCAATTATTTTCTTTCCGTAATCTGCCCTGTCTTTGTGATGGAGTTCTTCTCTTATAATTCTTTCACCAACCTGCCAATATGTTTGAACCCTTAAATTATCTACCGCCTTATATGCTTGATATTTCGCTTTCTCAAGAATACTTTTTATATCATTAAGCAATACTTTGTAATTTTTTTCTATAACACCGGATACCATCGCTCTTTGAATCATATTTTTTTTCATAATAATTTTATTCTACAATTTTTTTATTGGTTTTTCAAGCGAAGAGTCGGTGACGCGGCTTTTAATCTGGGATTGCTTCACTTCGTTCGCAATGACAACCTTGTTGCCATCTGCGGTTTCTTTTTGTTTTTTGAAAACAATATAATTTCTTTCTGGACAGATTTTTTGTTTATGTCTTTCTCAACAAAAACATTCTCACGGGTATTCGGGTCCTGCTCGGTGTAATACATCAGCGTTGAGTATGTTGAAGGCGTCGGAGTAAATATCTGCAGTTGCTCCGGAATTAATTTTAACTCTTTTAAGGCAAATTGTTTCAATTTTTTCATCTCATCAATTCCGCAACCCGGATGCGCCGCGATAAAATAATATGTGAGGAACTGATTTTTCCCGTGCTGTTTATTGAAGTCGTCAAACAATTTCTTAAAATCTTTCAAATAGTTTTTATCCGTCTTTCCCATCCTTTTCAATACAACTTCTTCGGTATGCTCGGGCGCTATTTTTAACTGCCCGGAAATATGATGTAAAACAAGTTCCTTCAAATAAGCATGACCGTATTTTTTATCTTCAAGTACAAGGTCGTGCCTTACACCGGATGCAACAAAAACTTTTTTCACACATGGCAATGCTCTTAATTTTACTAAAAGTTCCAATTGATTTTTATGACTAAAATTCAACTCTTCGCATATTTTCGGATAAACGCATTTTTTGTTTTTACAATGTCCCTGATTTATTTTTTCACTACGGGCGCAACCTGTCCCGTACATATTTGCGGTCGGACCGCCCACATCCGAAATATATCCTTTGAAATCGGGCAGTTCGGTAATTTTTTTTGCTTCATCTAAAATTGATTTTTCGCTTCTGGATATAACAGTAGTCCCTTGATGGACGGAAATTGCACAAAAATTACATTCTCCGTAGCAGCCCCTGTGGGTAGTAATTGAAAACCTTATTGTCTCCAACGCCCGAACCACTCCGTTTTTTTTATAGTAAGGATGGACTTCACGCTCAAAATCCATATCGTATATTTCATCCAATTCTTGCGAGGTCGTATTATTTTGCGGCGGGTTTTGAATAAGATACCTCGTGTCCTGCTTCTGGCATAAACCAGACGATGTCAACGGGTCATTGTTAGAATAAAATGTCCGGAACATTTCAGTAAATTTTTTCTTGTCAGATTTTACTTCTTCGTAAGAAGGCAGTAAATCATATCCGTCTTTTGCGGAGTTGGAAATATAACAGATTCCGCGAATATTCTCGGTGGACTCATTGTTTTTCAGTTTTTCGGCAACTTCCAAAACGGCTTTTTCGCCCATACCGTAGACCAGTAAATCCGCTTTAGCATCAAATAAAACTGACCTTCTTATTTCATCGTCCCAGTAATCATAGTGAGGCACTCTTCTTAAACTTGCCTCTATTCCGCCGAGCACAATGGGCTTTGTTGACTTAAAAAATCTTCTGATTAAATTTGAATAAGCAATGACGGCTCTGTCAGGTCTTTTATTGTTAACACCGCCGGGCGTAAAATCATCCTGCTTCCTTCTCTTTTTGGTAGCGGTATAATTTGCAACCATAGAATCAACGCAACCCGAAGTGACGCCCCAAAAAAGCGACGGCTCACCCAATCGTTTTATATCCGAATCAGTTGCGACATCCGGCTGTGCGATAATACCGACTTTGTAGCCGGCTTTAATAAGCAGTTTTCCGATGACGGCAATTCCGGTATGGGGACTGTCAATGTAGGTATCTCCCGTAACCAGAATAATATCCAACTTATCCCACCCGAGATTATTTATTTCTTCCAAAGTTGTAGGTATAAACATAATTATTGATTTTACATAATTCCCGGAAAATATCAACGGACAAAGATAAATTATCTCTTGACCTGAACAAAATATAATGATATAATCAACACATTACAGCGGAGGTATTATGAAAATAGGTTTTACCGGCTCGGATTTGCCGGAAGGCAAAATAAAATACAGAGATGAAAAATTAATCGCGCTTGAAAAAAAATGCGAACCGGATAAGGTTTCCCCGTTTTTCATTGAATTTACAAAAGACCAGTTTGTCCAAGCAGATGCGATTGTATTTGAGAGAAAAAAAATACTTGATTTGCTGATACTTGATATGGAAAAATGTGAAGTGCGGCTATTAAACACAAATGATACTGATGAAAAAGAGTTCCTGAAAAAATGTTTATTCTATCTTGAAAAAGAAACACCTTTATGCGAAGCAGAGTTCAGCGAAAACGAACAAAAATATCTCAAAACACTCTCGCCTTTAAGCGTAAAACCCATCGTAATTATTGATGATGAATTAGAAATAAATGAATTAATAAAAAAAGTTATTGAAAAATCCGGCATTATATTTTTTTATACAGCAGGCAAAGATGAGGTTCATGCCTGGCCGGTAAAAAAGGGTTCAGATATTGTTACCTGCGCCGGTAAAATTCATACCGACCTTGCGAGAGGATTCATCAAAGCAGATATTGTAAGTTTTGAAGATTTTATGAAATGCCACAATATGAATGATGCGAAAAGTAAAGGACTTGCCAAACTGGTGGACAGGGATTATATTGTAAAGGAAGCCGACATAATAGAAATTAGATTTAACATATAGCGAAGTCAGTATTAAGTTATAAGTTGTAAGGATTAAGTAGCGGCGGGATTGCTATCCCGCTATATTCGTCGCATAGCAATGCGACCGCTACTACTTACCACTTACTACTTACTGCTTAATCCTGCCTTTTAATATTCATCTTTAAGTTTTCCCACCAATTCCTTAACGGAAATAATCTCATTTGTCCTGTACGCATTCTCTCCGCAAAAAACAAAACCGTGATCTAAAATCCCTTTCTGTGCATTCACCAACGCGAAGGCAATGCAATACGGCGCGTTTTTACAGTCGCAGGTGATAATGCAATGAAAAGGACATTTGAACGGTTTCTTCTCGCCTTTATTTATATCGTCAATAAATTTATTTCTTATAGCGCGGCCGGGCAATCCGACGGGACTTTTAATTATTACGATGTCTTCTTTTTTTGAGTCAATATATGCCTGCTTAAATTTTTCGGATGCATCGCATTCAAAGGTAGTAACAAATCTGGTTGCCATCTGAACACCCGAAGCACCCAATTGCAAAAATTTACGGATATCCGCACCTGTGTAAATTCCGCCGGCGGCGATTACAGGAATATTTTTTTTATATTTATCCTCAAAAAGTTTTACTTCTTTGATGACCTCCGGAATTAATTTTTCCAGTTTATAATCCGGATGGTCAATCTGTTCAATCTTAAAACCGAGATGACCGCCAGCGGCAGGCCCTTCAACAATCACGGCATCCGGCAAATAATTGTATTTTTCAGCCCATCTTTTGCAAATGATATTTGCTGCGCGTGCGGATGAAACAATCGGAACCAGTTTTGGATTTTTTTTCTCTTTTTTCAAGAATCCGGGAAGATTCAGCGGAAGACCGGCCCCGGAAATAATCATATCAATGCCTTCCTCTATTGAGGTCGTAACCATATCGGCATAATTTGTCAGCGCAACCATTATATTTACGGCAATAATTCCTTTTGATAACTCTCTTGCTTTTCTGATTTCTTTTCTTAATGCCCTGATATTTGAGCCGAGATAATCCCGGAAAAAATCCTCCTCAAACATACTGAGACCGACGGTGGCAATCGTGCCGATACCGCCCTCATTTGCAACGGCCGCCGCAAGACCGGATAATGAAATCCCGACTCCCATTCCGCCCTGTATTATCGGCAGTTTTGCCGTTAAATCACCTATTTTTAATTCTTTCATTTTCTCCATAAATATTAAGGATTAAGTCGCCCCTAAAGGGACTTCCTTTGGTCGCTTCGCTTTAAGGATTATGTAGCGGCGGGATTGCTATCCCGCTATATTCGTCGCATAGCAATGCGACCGCTACCGCTTAATCCTATTTATTAATTATATCTTTTTTATAATTAAAAATCAAGAGATTTCAGAAAAAAATATTTTTTAAAACTTGACTTACCGCAAATAAAATTGTATATTATGTTTTGTGATAAGTATAACTCATGATAGTTTTTACGGGCTCGGCATAGCGCCGGGACATCTCAAAGTACTGGACAAATTGGGATTTAAGATACCGACCCCGATACAATACAAAGCGATACCGATAGCGATTGAAGGCAAAGATATTATAGGAATCGCTCAGACGGGCACCGGAAAGACAATTGCTTTCGGAATTCCGATGATACAGCGGCTCGCCCAAAAAAAGGGCAAAGGTCTGATACTGGTGCCTACCCGCGAACTTGCTATCCAGGTTAACGACGCACTTAAACAATTTACCCGGGCGCACGGTATGGAAACTGCGGTACTTATCGGCGGAGAATTCATCGGAAAACAAATCATCTCTTTAAGAAAGAATCCGCGCATTATCGTCGCAACACCCGGACGGCTGATAGATATTATCGGACAAAAGCATGTGCGAATGGACGATGTAAATGTCCTTGTTCTTGACGAAGCAGATAGAATGCTTGATATGGGTTTCGCTCCGCAGATTGAAAAGATATTGCGGCTTGTGCCGAAAGACCGTCAGACAATGCTATTCTCCGCAACCATACCGGGCAAAATAATGAGCATCGCTTCCTATTATATGAAACTTCCGGTGCGCACGGAAATCGCTCCATCCGGCACGATGGCGGAAGGCATATCTCAGGAAATATTCGTCGTCAACCGCGACCTGAAAGGAAAATTACTTGGCGAACTCCTTAAAAAATATACGGGGACAGTTCTTTTGTTCACGCGGACAAAAAGAGGTGCCTCTAAAATCACACGGCTTATACGGGGCATGGGGCATAGTGTGGCTGAAATTCACGCCGACCGTTCACTCCAACAGAGGAAAGAAGCATTAGAAGGATTTAAATCGGGAAAGTACCGCATACTTTGCGCAACGGATATCGCTGCCAGGGGCATTGATGTAATGGATATTGAACTTGTTCTTAATTATGATTTACCCGATGACCCGGAAAATTATGTTCACCGGATAGGACGCACCGGAAGAGCGGGACAGGTCGGTCACGCCATTTCACTTGCAACACCTGACCAGGGAAGCGATGTCCTCAATATAGAAAAAATTATCAGAACGAACATTCCGATATCCGAACATCCCGAGATACCTAAGGAAACATTTTACAAACCACAACAGGCATCTTTAAGCCAAATCCCACGGAAAAACTATCAGGGAGCACGCAGTTATTACCATACCCGCCGCAGAAGAAGATAATCATAATGTAGTTGCCCCGCCTTGCTGGGCTGATGTAGAAGTAGTAGCGAGGTCTCCTCGCTATATTGTAGTTGCCTGATTTATCAGGCATAACGGCGCTCAATAAATTGAGCAACTACACAGGCAGGGAAACCCTGCGACTACAATTGTCGAACAGAATCTATCCGTTACGGATTTATGAACATACCGGAAATATCACCGGCAGTTATTGAATTCTCTACGCCGAAAGTGATTTGACAAGAAAAATTGCCCTATTTTCTCCCATTTTTCCCAAAACAAAAGAATCCAACTGATTTCTTTTTATGGAGCATATTTGGCAATATCTGCACCCTGGATTACATAAACCGCACCTGTGCTGTCTACCGCGATACCAGTCGGGTAGAGAAATTGGCCATTGCCGCTTCCATTACTACCCCATTGTGTAATATATGCGCCTGTTGAGGAAAATTTTTGTATCCTGCGATTCCAATTATCCACCACATATACTGCACCCGTGCTGTCTACTGCGATGTCTCCTTCTGGCCCCTGCTGACAGTTCACAAAGTCGACAAATTGAAATTGGCCGTTGCCGGTCCCCAAACTACCCCATTGTGTTATATATGTGCCTGTTGAGCTAAATTTTTGGACTCTGCTATTATTAGAGTCCACTACATAAACTACATCGGCTGCGATGTCTACTGCTATTCCGGTAGGACCATTAAACTGGCCGTTACCGTTTCCATAACCGCCCCATTGTGTTATGTATGTCCCCGCCGAGCTAAATTTTTGTACTCTGCCATTCATGTTATCTGCTACATACACATTATTACTACCATCTACATCTATAAATTTTGGCCTATCAAACTGGGAGTTTCCGGTTCCTGCACTACCCCATTGAGTTATGAATGTGCCGGTTGGTGAAAATTTTTTTATTTTATTACTAAAAATCTCCGATGCATACATGTTACTCACACTATCTAATGCTATACCCCATGGGGCACCAGTGCCAGGTTCGTCGATACGCCATTCTGCGATTGGCATTTTAACTGCTACCGTAGAGGTATCCACCGTCGTTGTTGCCGCCTTTTTCTCTCTGACTTTTTTATCCAACTCTTTTACTTTTTGTTTTACTGCGCCGGTCATTCCAAGACGCAGACCTGCGGCGTAAAGAAATACCGACGATGTAATAATTAAACCGAGCAAAAAAAACTTTTTCATCTCCGCCTTGTATTATGAAATAGAGGTACTTTTATGGTGCAAAGTGTCATAGAAGTTATTAACAAAAAGAACCGCGAACTTCAAAATACACCTCCATTTTTCAATCTTTCCGGCTGGGGAGATAAAAACCGCATTAGGCCTG
>JACRDL010000054.1 GCA_016218625.1 Elusimicrobiota bacterium | reverse complement strand
ACCGCAGAGAGTTTAAACTCCCTGTCAAACCGCTTCTTCTTGCTGCTTTGACCTTCCATCGGACACCTCCCTCATTTTAAGGTCAGCGGCTATTATACCACTAACTCTTCTAAGTGTCCACTTTTTTGGGGGAAGATCAGTGCAATCTCAATTGGAAAAGAATTACTGTATAGAAATTTGTTTTTCTTGCAAAAATGATCATTTGGATGCATAAAAGAGTTCGGATATACCTCGTGCAAAACAACATATTTTTCGGGAATGAAAACCCATTTAGTGCTTTGATGTCTGTATTTGCATTCAATCATTAATTCGACAAAATGCTCATCACATATATAGGATGCATCAATATCATAAGAAAACTCTTTTGAAGCGTTATTTTCGTTTGTTCTTAAATAAGAATACTCAAAATCACTAATACATCCTTTGGAGTCTAAGAATTTTTTGACCTCAAACTCTAGAGGAATACTAGATTTAAGTAGATATTCTTTCCAAGTATCTTTCATAATAAACCGTATCCGGATTTAAAATTTTTAAACTTTTATTTTTCCTCTATAAAAATACTTTTTGAGAACGGAAATAATTTTACGGCCGGTTTCTACCATATCCGACAAATCATCCATTGTCCATTGTTCATCTTTCGGCGGGTTTTTCCGCTCTTTAACATAGAAGATGTCTTCGTATATTTTGCACATTTTAACGAGTTGTTTTTTGTTTCTTGAAGTTATTTCAATTTTCGGCATAAAAAACTTCCCACCAAAATGGAAAACGCTTCACATTTTCCGACCATTTTTCTCTAACAAATGTTATATACCAATTGGTATATATTACCGACGAGCATCATTACGAATTTTACATTTTTTTCAAGAGTCCCGTTTTGTTGTTGAACTCCTCAATCAACTTGTCCCAGACGGGAATTTGGGCAAATGTTTCGTCCCAGAATTCGGGATTCCAGAGTGCGTTTATTTCTTCAACTGTTTTGCCCTGCTGTTCAACCCATGTGAAATATTTCAAATTGTGAAGCGCCTTCTGGTCGTAGTAATTCAACTCTTTAATCCAGTCAACGCCGATACCGTGCAGACATCTCTTGAAATCAACTATGGCGTATTCTTCCGAGTATTTTCCGCGTTCCTGTTCCAACTCTTTCAAACGGGATTTGTACATATCAGACGAGTCGGTGAATATCGTGAAGATAACATCGTTTTCATTCAACTCATAATACTTTGCCATTTTTATTGATGCAAGCAAGTTACAGATACTTGAAATACCCAAAATCGGAAGTTTTTCTATGAGGTCTTTTTTCACGCCCTCTCTTTCAAGTATTTTTTTGCCGGCGGGTTCATTGAATAGACGCAACAGCCGCATCGTGTATTCGTCGTCTATCGCGACAACATTGTTGGTGTTCCTGACATTATGAATCCACGGCACATGCTTGTCGCCGATGCCTTCAATCCTGTGTCCGCCGAACCCGTTCATATAAAGCGTCGGGCATTGGAGCGCCTCGGTGGCCGCTATTTTTATCAACGGAGATATTTTCCTTAAATATTCACCGGCGCCGAGCGTCCCCGCAGAACCCGTCGCAGAAACATATCCAGAAAGTCGTAAGTTGGAAGTAGTAAGTCGTAAGTGGTTGAAAACTTCTTCAATGGCTGAACCGGTCACCTCATAATGCCATGAGCAGTTTCCGAACTCGTCAAACTGGTTGAATATGACGCAGTCCTTCCTGTTTTTTCTGATGTTCCAGCACTCGTCGTAAATTTCCTTTACATTGCTTTCGCAGCCGGGCGTCGCGATAACCTCCGCACCCATTTCCCTAAGCCATGCAAATCTTTCCTTGCTCATCTCTTTCGGAAGAATTGCAATACCAGTACAGCCGAGAAGCGCGGAATCAAAGACACCGCCACGGCAGTAATTTCCCGTTGAGGGCCAGACCGCTTTTTGTGCCGTCGGGTCAAATTCGCCTGTTACAAGCCGCGGCACGAGACAACCAAACGCCGCCCCGACTTTGTGCGCACCGGTCGGAAACCATTTGCCGACAAGCCCGATGATTTTTGCCCTGACCCCTGTAAGTGCTGACGGCATTTCAATATAATTTACACCATCAAACTGCCCGTCGCCGCCATTTTCCTTCGGATTATTTTTCCATGTAATCCTGAAAAGATTTGTCGGGTTGATATCCCACAGCCCGATGTTTTTCAACGCTCCCTTTATTTTCGCAGGAATTTTTGACGGGTCTTTCTGCTGCGCAAATGTAGGAATGATAATTCCCTTTTCATTGCATCTTCCAACCATCTTAGCCAATACCTTCTCGTTAACCTTTACCTTCGCCATTTTTCTGCCTCCCTTTTTTAAATTTTTACGGATAAACGCCTCGCAACTTTACGGCTGTGGCAACGCGGCTTACGGCCAAAATATACGCAGCAAGACGCATATCAACTTTTTCCCGTTCGGCAATTGCAAGTACATCCTTAAAACTTTTAGTCATTATTCTTTTCAGTTCATTGTCAATGTCTTCCAACTGCCAGAAATGTGACTGTAAATCCTGAACCCACTCAAAATATGAAACGGTAACACCGCCGGCGTTTGTAAGAATATCCGGCAAAACCATTATGCCGTTTTTGTGAAAAATTTCATCCGCTTCGGGCGTTGTGGGACCGTTAGCGCCCTCGGCTATAATTTTCGCTTTTATATTCGGCGCGTTTTCTTTTGTGATTTGATTTTCCAAAGCGCAGGGTGCTAAAATATCAACTTCCAGATTAAAAAGTTCCTCGTTGGCGGATTTAGAACCCGCAACGAAATCACCGTCGGTAAAACCTTCAATCGTCTTTTTCGGATTAACCCTTACATATTCCAGAATTTTAGGAATGTCAATACCTTTTTTATTAAAAATACCACCTGAAATATCGCTGACTCCGACAATTTTACAGCCAAGTTCATTCAAGAATTGGGCGGTGGCGCTTCCCACATTTCCAAAGCCCTGAATTGAAACGGTGCAATCCGCAGGTTTTATTTTTTTATATTTCAGCGCCTCATTTATCACAAACATCGCACCGCGGCCGGTCGCAGTAAGACGCCCCTCACTGCCGCCGATATCAATCGGTTTTCCAGTTACAACACCCGGCGCGGAATATCCGACATTCATAGAATATGTGTCCATTATCCACGCCATAACCTGCGGGTTGGTGTTGACATCCGGAGCGGGAATATCCTTTTCAGGACCGATAATTATTGAAATTTCAGAAGTGTATCTGCGGGTAAGTTTTTCTATCTCATACAGCGACATCTTCGTCGGGTCGCAGACAACACCGCCTTTCGCACCACCGTAGGGAATTCCGACGACAGCGCACTTCCATGTCATCCACATTGCAAGAGCCTTTACCTCGTCAAGAGTGACATCCGGATGGTATCTGATGCCGCCTTTTGCTGGACCTCGCTCTAAATTATGCTGAACACGATAGCCCTCAAAGACCTTAACCGTGCCATTATCCATTCTTATCGGAATTGAAACAATCAGAGCCCTTTTACAATTGCGAAGTTTTGCGTGGATGCTTTTATCAAGATTGATTTTTTCCGCGACGGTATCCAACTGCTGACATGCCATTTCCCAAGGATTGAACTTCGCCATTTTTGCCTCCGACCGACGGATATTTTGATTTGAAAGGTACGAATTTTTTCAATTTTATTAAATTCGGGGTGGTTTGTCAACCCCTGTTAGAGATGGTTGAATTCACCATGTCGCACCGCGATACGGTATCTCTAACGGGGTCAACTATTTTTTGATATAAATCGTTTCCGTAGATATCATTGATGACAATAAGCGGAAAATTCTTAACTTCCAGACGGTAAACTGCCTCGCAGCCTAAATTGGCAAAAGCAATAATTTCCGATTTTTTCACGCATTTAGAAATCAAGGCACCAACACCGCCGGTTGCCGCAAAATAGACCGCTTTATATTTTTTCATCGCCGCTACAACCTCTTTTAAACGGCAACCCTTACCGACGGTGGCTTTAAGACCGCACCTCAATAATTCCGGTGTGTATTTATCCATTCTGTAAGATGAGGTTGGCCCGCAATTCCCTATGATTTGTCCTGGCTTTGCCGGCGTGGGACCGGTATAGTAAATCACTGCACCTTTTATATCAAACGGCAATTTTTTATTGCGGCGAAGCAAATTCAAAAGCCGCTTGTGTGCCTCATCACGGGCAGTGAAAATAGTTCCGCACAACAGAACCTCGTCGCCTGCTTTAAGTTTTTTTAATACATCTTCGGTTAAAGGCGTTTTAATTTTTATCACAAAATAAGCCACAGAATGTCACAGAATTTCACAGAAGTGTCTTTTCTGTGTTTTTTCTGTGTCCATCTGTGGCGCCTTTGAAATTCCTATACAAAAATTACACGGCAAGTTTTTCAACCAGTTTCAATGTTCCGATATTTATTTTCTTTTTTCCGGAAATTACTTTTTGTATAGACAGCGATTTTATTTCGCCTTTATGTAAAACGATAACTCTGTTTTTGTAGCCCCTTGAAATTAAATCAACCGAAGCGTTTCCGAAACGGCTTGCAAGATTTCTGCTTCTTGCCGACGGATTTCCGCCTCTTTGGATATAGCCGAGATTGCTCATTTTTACATCAATTCCTGTGCAATCAAAAATTTGTTTTGCAACTTTTTTAGCATCGCCGCAACCTTCTGCAAAAACAATTATAGCGGATATTTTTTTCTTTTTTTGGTCTTTTTTAAGTTCATCCGAGATTTTGTTGATGTCATACTTTATTTCCGGGACCAGAACAAATTCCGCACCGGAAGCAAGCCCGATTTCAGCTGCAAGAAAACCATGTTCTCTCCCCATTACCTCAACAATAAATACCCTGTCAAAACTGGTTGCGGTATCGCGGATTTTGTCAATCGCATCAACCGCCGTGTCTATCGCGGTATCAAAACCGATCGTTTCATCGGTTCCGAAAACATCGTTGTCAATGCTTGCGGGTATACAAACAACCGGAATACTATTTTTAGAAATTTTTTCAGCCGCTTTAATTGAACCGTCTCCGCCGATGACAACAAGATGAGCAATTTTATTTTTTTTGAGTGTTTGGACCGCTTTTGATAAGCCGGCGGGCGTTTTGATTTGGGCGCATCTTGAACTTTTTAACACTGTGCCGCCGTGCTGAATTATTCCGCTGACAGTTCGGGCGTCCATTTTAATAAGTATCTCATCTATAAGCCCCTGATAACCGTTCATCACGCCGGCAACTTCAAATCCCGAACAAATCGCACGGCGGACGACCGCCCTTATGCAGGCATTCATTCCCGGTGCGTCGCCGCCCGGCGTTACAATCGCAATTTTTTTATTTTTCATTTCGTTACATTTTACCAAAAAACTAAAAAATAGCAATAAAAAAATCCCCGGCTGTTAAGCAGAGATTTTTAATTACCTCCGTCCCTATTATTCTTTTTTATATTTCTTGGGAATGGAAAAAATAAACTTGCTGCCTTTTCCCTCAGCGCTCTCAACCCATATTTTGCCGCCGTGTAACTCTACGATTCCTTTTGCTATTGACAGTCCGAGACCGCTGCCGCGTGTTTTTTGGGAAACGGCGTCGTCAACACGATAAAATTTTTCAAAAATCCTGCTTATTTCTTCTTTTTTTATGCCGGGTCCCATATCCTGAATGCTTACAATAACGGAATCGGTTTCTTCCTTTCCCTCTACGGTTATCTTTCCGCCCGGCGGTGTATATTTTACGGCGTTAGTTAAAATGTTTATGAGTACCTGTTCAATTCCGTTGCGGTCGCCATCAATCTGCGGGAATTTGTCGGGAAAATTAACTTTAACCTGTACACCTTCCGGTATGGGAGTAATAGATAAAGTTTTTTCTACTATCTCGGGAATGCTGATAAAATCAATCCGCAAACTAAACCTTCCGGATTCAATTTTAGAAATATTAAGAAGTTGTTCAATCAGCAAATTAAGACGCTTACCCTCCGAATAAATAATTTTCAAAGAGTGTTCTTTTTGCTCGTCGGTTAATTTTAATCTCATCATCGTCTGGGCAGACCCGATAATTCCGGTTAAGGGGGTTCTTAACTCGTGAGAGACAATAGCGATAAATTCCGTTTTCATTTTATCAAGTTTCAGCAGTTCCTTATTTTTCCGGTCTAATTCCCTTAACATCTGGTAGCGTTCTATAGCATATCGTACAACCCGCACAAACATACTGGGGTTGTAAGTATGCTTAACCAGATAATCCTCCGCACCTTCATGGACTGCTTTTAGTGCTATATCTGCATCGTCAAGACCGCTCAAGACAATAATCGGTGTTTCCGGTATTTGAGTATTCGCTTTGTAGAAAGTGTCAAGACCTTGGCTGTCCGGCAGACCGAGGTCCAGCAGCATTACATCAAATTTTCTTTCACTGCAGTACTCAATCGCTGTTTGAAGCCGGTCGGCGCAAACCAGTTCAAAATCCACTTTCCTGATCTCTGAAAACATTTTTTTTATTATTAAGACATCGTCAGTATTATCTTCAACTAACAATACTTTTATGCTCTGGGATTTCTGATTTTCGTTCATTTTATAGTATCGGAATTTGAAAGGCGCCACAGAATTACACAGAAAAGACACAGAGAAAAGATTCTGTGAAATTCTGTGACATTCTGTGGCTATCTTGTTTTATTCGCTTCGCCCCTAAAGGGACTTCCTTTGGTCGCTTCGCATTTTTTCACTCATCTTCATCTGGTACTTTTGATACCAGCGTCCAGTAGATTTCAAAGTGTTCCATAACTTTGACAAAACCATTAAAATCCGCCGGTTTTGTTATGTATGAACAGGCGCCGTATTCATAACTTTTCACAATATCTTCCTCACGGGAAGAAGTAGTGAGCATGATAATCGGTATTCTCGTGGTTCGCGCATCGGATTTAAGTACCTTAAGCACCTCAAAACCGTTCATTACCGGCATTGATATATCAAGCAGTATCAAGCCAGGCATGGATAGTTTTGATTCTTTATATCTGCCCATGTGATAGATAAAATCAAGCGCTT
>JACRDL010000052.1 GCA_016218625.1 Elusimicrobiota bacterium | reverse complement strand
GTCACACCGTGACACGGTATTTCTAACAGGGTCAAGAAAAATTGACAACGCCTTTCCCAAGTATTTTTTCAATTCCGAATATTACAGCGTCATTCGGTTCTATCTCAAAATCGGTTAGTATTTTCGTACTATTTTTACCGGTGTGGTCTAAAACAGAAAACTCCACTCTGGCTATACCACGGTGCAGAGTTAAAAAATCTTTCAACTTTTCAAGCATCTGTTTTTCAAGCGCTACCTCAGATATATTGATTGAAATAAATCGGACAAGTTTTTTTCTTGCCTCTTTGAAAGTAACAACCTCATCTGCAATTATCTCCGGCGGCTCGGCATCTATATTGAGCCGTCCCGCCACAACAACCATCTCATCCATTTTAAGCGTATCTTTAGCAAGACCGTTAAAAAGTTTAGGGAAAACCAACACATCAATTTCGTCATCCAAATCTTCCAGCTTAAATCTCGCATACTGTTCCTTTTTTTTGGATATCAGCCGTCTTAAATTGGCGACAATGCCGGCAACCCGCACCGTCTCCGTCGGCTTTTGCTTTATATCGGCGATATTTGTTTTGGCATAGATTTTCATTTCATCGGAGTATTTTGCCAGAGGATGACCCGTCAGATAGAATCCCAAGACCTCTTTTTCATTCGCTAAAAGTTGATGCTCATGCCACTGTTTTTCCTTTGGAATGCATAGCGTATCAACCCCGTTAGAAGTGGCACATCGTGCTACGATACTTCTAACGGGGTCAATATCATTTTTTTGTGAAGCGGCTATATCAAACAAAAGCGGCTGGTCTTTTACATTTTCGCTTTTCCGCTTTGAATTTGCATCAATAATTTGCTCAACATTTTCTACAAATGTATCACGGGCGGGCATAAGCCCTCTTTTGGAAAGTATTGAATCAAAAGCACCCGCTTTACACAGCGACTCCAGAACCTTTTTATTGACGGAATGGAAATCAACGCGGGCGATGAAATCATCCATTGACTTATAATTCCCGTTTTTCCCCCTCTCCTGAATAATGGATTCAACCGCACCTTCGCCGACATTTTTAACGGCAACCAATCCGAACCTTACACCCTTTTCCTCAATCGTAAATTTTGAAAACGACCTGTTTATATCCGGCGGAAAAATTTCAATAGCGAACTCCTGGGCATCTTTAATATATGAGACGATTTTATTTTCTTCTTCTTTGCTTACCTTTGTATGCCCGATTTCAGACGACAATAATGCCGTAAAAAACTCCAGCGGATAATTCGCCTTCAAATACGCCGTGCGATATGTCAGAAATCCGTAGGCGGTTGCGTGTGATTTATTAAACCCATATTCGCCGAAACTTTTTATATTGTTGAAAATTTTTTCGGCAACCGTTTTTGTAAGTCCTTTCTTTTTGGCGCCGTTAATAAAAACCTCTCGGTATTTTTCAATAAATTCCGAGTCCTTTTTACTCATAGCAGAACGAAATGTATCTGCTTCAGATAGCGTTAACCCCACAAGGTCGGTGGCAATTTTCATCACCTGTTCCTGATAGACGATAATTCCGTGAGTTTCTTTGAGTATATCTTCCATCAACGGATGCTCGTATTTGAATTTTGTTTTTCCGTGATAGCGTGCCACAAAGTCATCAAGCATTCCGCTTCCCATAGGCCCCGGACGGTAAAGCGAAATAAGTGCGGTGATATCTGAAATACTTTTCGGTTTAAGTTTTTTAAGCAAATCGCGCATCCCGGATTTTTCAACCTGAAACACGCCGGCGACTTTTGCATCAGACAACAGCTGAAATGTTTTTTTATCGTCAAGCGGAAGAGCCGCAATTTCAAGGTTAGAATTATGTCTTTTATTTATAAGTTCCACCGCATCTCTGATAACGGCAAGCGTTCTTAAACCCAGAAAATCCATTTTCAAGAGTCCCATTTTTTCCAAAAGTTTGCCCTCATACTGGGTTGTTACGATATCGGCTCGTCCTTTGGCAAGTGGAACATAGTTTGTAATTTCATCTTTTGCGATAACTATTCCAGCAGCGTGAACACCGGGCTGTCGTTTTAATCCCTCAAGTTTTAATGACACATCAATAAGTTTTTTTATTTTTTCATCTTTCTGATAGAGCGATTTTAATTCCGGAACTATTGATAACGACTGCGAAAGCGTTATGCCAATTTGTTTGGGAATAATTGCGGCAAGTTTGTTGACCACATCAAGCGGAATAGATAGTACCCGACCGACATCCCGTATGACGCCCTTGGCAAGCATTGAATTGAAAGTTATAATGTGAGACACACGGTCGGCGCCATATTTATTTCTGACATAGTCAATCACTCTGTCACGGCCGTCGTCGGCGAAATCAATATCCAAATCAGGCATGGTCAGTCGTGAAGGGTTTAAGAATCTTTCAAAAAGAAGCCCGTATTTAAGAGGGTCAACTTCGGTAATGCCCAAAAGATAGGATACGATTGAACCGGCGCCGCTTCCTCTTCCGGGTCCGACCGGAATATGATTGTTTTTTGCATAGTGAATAAAATCCCAGACAATTAAAAAATATCCGGAATAGCCCGCATCGGAAATAATTTTGAGTTCGTGTTCAAGGCGATTTTTTATCTCATCAGTAATTCTCTCGTATTTTTTTTTGAGTCCTTCGGTGCATAATTTTTTTAAGTAGGTATCAAGCGTAAAACCATCCGGAACTTTATATTCGGGAAGATAAAGTTTGCTGAAATCCATCAGAAGATTGCACTTTTCCGAGATGACAAGCGTATTTTTTATGGACTCCGGAATTTCCTTAAAAGCATTCTGCATTTCCTCGGGTGATTTGTAATAAAACTGGTCCGTCGCAAATTTCAGATGTTTCGGGTCGGAAAGTGTGGCGGCGGTGCCGATGCAGATAAGAATTTCATGTGCCTGTGCATCTTCTTTTTTGAGATAATGGCAGTCGTTTGTCGCAACAACGGGAATTGACATTTCGCGGGCAAGTGCGAGCAGTTTTTCATTCGCCGTTTTCTGTTCGGGAATGCCGTTTTCCATCAGTTCAATATAAAAATCGGCAGGGAAAATTTGCTTGTAAAAATCGGCTGTCTTCTTGGCATCATCGTATTTTTCGTAAGATAAAAGCGTAGCGATTTCACCGTGAAGACATCCCGATAAAACGACGAGCCCTTCGGAGTATTTTTGAAGAAGTTCTTTGTCTATTCTGGGTTTATAATAAAATCCGTCAAGATAGGCAATTGAGGAAAGTTTAGTCAGATTTCTGTAGCCGGTTTCGTCTTTGGCTAATATTGTCAGATGATAATTTTTTTCGCCGTGAATTTTATTTTTGTGTGATTTTTCCGCCAGATATGTTTCCAATCCGATAATGGGTTTTATTCCCGATTTAAGACATCCGTTATAAAACTCAATCGCACCGCACATATTACCGTGATCGGTAATTGCCAATGAGGGAAGCCCGAATTCTTCCATTTTTTTAAGCATTTCCGCGGGATGACCTTTATCGTCCAAAATCCGGCAGGCACCATCTAAAAATGAATATTCGGTATGATTGTGAAGATGGACAAACTGGGCTTGTAATCTTTTCGGCGACATAACAAATATATTTTACTTTTTGAAACAGGAAAGTCAAGTCTCGTTGGATACAAAATTATATAAAGAACCAGTTTTGTCTAATGGGTAATGGGACAAGTCATTTCATATGCCAGGTGACAAGGCAAGGTTTTTCCGGAAGACCCGGCGGCGAATATTTGTTTATTTCAGTATCAAAATTGTAATAGCGGGGGTTGTATCCGCCGGATAGAGAAACACCTTGATTGACTATCATTGTTCCGTAAAAATAAAGAGCATATTTGGTTGCCGGCGAAGAGCCGTTTTTTACCGACCGATATTGAGAGAAAGTTGCACCGTGAATGTAATGAGCAGAACCGGTTTTATTAAAATAGATATAATTGTGAGACATAAGAGCAATAGAATCACTGTCGGAAGCATTATTGGTGCCGTTAGCATAGTTTAAGTTGCCGTTAACCCAGATGTTTCCCTGAGTAGTAGAACCTGCTGTGCCGGAAGCAACAACGGTAACCCTGCCTTTTACCGTGCTTGACGAAATATTTATATTACAACTCTTTCCAAAAATGATACAGCCACCAGATGGAATAGTTACAGGTGCAGTTGAACCGCTGACGGTGAAAGTGCCGTTAGGCAGAAATTGTATTGTCCGGGTCCATGTGCTCTTAAAATTATAGTAAGTATCATAATAGGAAACATCTATTGATGGCCATGCGGCTTCAGGTACAAAATTATATTTTGCACCGTCAACCGTCACACTCCCGAAGGAACCGGTAGCATAAAGATTATTTTTAATTCGGTTTGATGATGCACCCGTCATATTACCGACACAAATAAAATCACCGTTAAAAGTACAATTGCCGCCGAGTGAAACATTACCATTAACCCTGTCTGTACCGGATTCAGTTACGCCGCTACCCCATGTTTGTGCAGTATTGCACCAGAAATTATAATTCGTTATATCCGAATAAAACTTAATCACGGCATAAAGTTTCTTATCAGAAAGCGGATTGGTTGCGTCCTTGCCATATTTACCAGTCGCCTGAATATAAAGATAATGATTTATGGAATCAGCGGTAATCGTGACAGTTGAAAACCCGATTTCGTAAAACATTTCATTTCTTGCTAATGAATCGCTGTCATAATGTCCCACATAATAACTTTGGGAAAATTGCCTCATTAAATCTACAAGCACATTGTTGGCAAGTGCGGTTGCCGTCTTAAATCTTCGTTCCATTCTTGTATGTGTCATTTCCGTTACAGAAACATATAAGAATGATGCTGCTATAGGAAAAAGAAAAAGCATCAGCACCAACACGATAATCATTGTTTGACCTTTTTTCATTTTTAATTGCTTTTTTAATGCGGTGTTGTTCCTTTTTTCAGAGATAAAAGTGGCGGCATAATCTCCGTATCAATTTTGTAATCTGTAATTCCGTCGCTGTTTTTATCCATTTCCAAATACACGCCAATAGATACGATATATTTCATTTCCGCATCGGTATCAAGCCGACCGTTATTGTTACCGTGTCCCGTCGGTGGCAGAACAGAATCTATTTCCGAAGCAGAAATTATCCCGTCATTATTCGTATCAACATATCTTCCTAAATCATTTCGTTTTGCGCCAAGATATGTGAGTGTAAAACTTGTTATATTAACAGCAAGTTCTTCTATGTGATTTCCCCATGCTTCACCGTTATAGGCAGCATCTTTATAAACTTTTTTCGCTGATGAATTCCAGTAAAACCTTATTTTGACATCAATTTTATTGTCGTTGTCGTCATCGTCATCATCTAAATCATACCCGATTTTCCAAAGGGATGTTGCCGGCTGGATTAGTGATGCGTCGTTATCATCGTCAGGATCCTGAATGTTCACAATTCCGTCGGCGTCGGTATCGCCATAAAAATTGTAATTCGGATGTTTCGTATAATCGCAGATAAAATCAATCGCGGTAGATGAAGATGCGATAATCTGGTTCGCTTCGGCTAAATCCTTTTCAATTTCAATAAGCACAACCCTCACTGCTTCCTGCGATTCTGTTTTTCGCTGTGAATCGTAAACGCTTTTGAGTGATTTTACAAAAAAGGTGGTCAGCGGAATTGTAATTATTCCGAGCACAGCCGCATATATCATCAATTCTATAAGGGTAAGCCCTTTAGAGGCAGTAATTGGTAATTGGTAATTGGTAATTAGTTTTTTCATTTTTTGATATTTTGGTCGTCGGTGGTTATAGTACATTTGTACTATAACCATCTTTAATAACTTACCGTAAATCCCCAACTTTCAACCGTTGTTTTTTTATCTGCCGGGTTATCCGCCCAGTGACTTACCGTTATCTCAACCGTGTGATATGTATAATTCGTAAAAGCAGAAGTCGGCTGCCATGAAACAAATTTGGTTGCGGGACTGTAAGAATGGTTGACTACAACATCATCTACTTTACAGATAATTGAAGACGGATTTATGCCGGATTGATTATCCTGCACTTTGCACATGATCGTCGGCAACGGTTCGCCGCAGGTTCCACTCGGACTTTTTTGGGATACCGCAGGCGCCGAATTATCCGGGTCCTGAATATCAACGGTAAATGTCCAGCTTGACATGACTTTGTAGTATGCGTTATCGCCGGCTTCTACTTTTACCGTGTAAGTTACGCCTGTAGATAGTTCAGTTGAATAATCCCTGTATAACTCGCCTGTTGTAGAATTGTACTGATAAGTAGCGGACGAACTGTTTACTTCCATATATAATACATCCTGACAGATTCCCGACGGCGTGCCTGTTGTAAGAAATGTATCATAAAGATAACAGCCGATGTATGGCATTTTATCATAAACGGTGCCCGTCGGTGTTTGTGATGAAATCGTCGGCGGATTTAAGTCAAGAATAACATCTCGCGGTGCATATGGAGAATACATCGTATCTCTTGTTGCCATCGCTAAAATCGTGTTTTCACCTTCCGTTAAAGCGTTTGTAACCGCAGATGATTGGAAATCAAACTCGCCACCGATGTCCGCGGTTCGGTTGTCAAGTTCCGTTACCGGCGTGTTGAGATAAAAATGCACGAGTGCGTTCGGCTCTGTTTCTCCCCACAGACGGATAGGATAAACTGTATCAGCGCGGTAAGCGATAACATCTGCCGGGTAGGATTTTGTTATTGTGAGATTAAAAGCGTTCTGCCTATCCGTCGTGTTAAGATTATAAAGATATGTCGCATTTGCCGGTTGGGTTACAAAAAGTTTTAGTGCAGCATCTGATGCCTGCGATTCAATTCCCGTGTAAAGTTCATATGAAATAAGTTGTGATTCCTGATGAAGTAGTTCTCCTTTTTTGTAAAGTTTCAGTGTGACATATTTTATATGTGTATCAGGTTGTTCGGCAATTTTTCTATTCGTCACAGTTGAAACATAACTATCGTAATAATCGCCGTCGGAGTTTTTGTCATAATAGCAGACGGATGCAAGATAATCATCTTTCAGGTCAGAATTAGCATCAATAAAATTTATTAAATCAGATGTCAGTCCGTTTCCGTTGACATCGGATGAATCCCGACGCATAAAAGTGTTTTCAATCGTGAACCTCTCAAACCCGGCTGTTTTTATTATTGATTTGATTGAGTTGAGCGTTGCGAGATATTGATATGTTGCTGATTGAGAGGTTTCAGGACCATATGTCCCTGAAAGTGCGAAATTCGTCAAGTCCGAGTCGTAATTAAACAGAAAATAAAAATCAACCGATTTAATTTTTGAAAAAATCAATTGAGCAAGTCGTCCGGCCGACATCTGTTCTCTTGCTTTAACGGAAGCGATAACGCCATACTGGAGCATAGCAAGAATACCTATTGTAATTCCGGTAATCATTGCTACAACTAACATTAACTCAACAAGCCCGATACCTTTGTTGTTTTTCATATGTTTGTGTTATTGTCAAGCAAAAAGTGCCATTTATGGTCAAGAAAAGTATCCACCCCTAAACTCCAATTATCTATCCCTTATTTTTCAGTTTTTTATCTTTCATCCTGAAACTTTCGCCCTGAATAATTACCACATTGCAGTGATGAACGATTCTATCAATAATAGCGGATGCCAAAACGGAATCGTGAAATATCTCGCCCCATTCCTTGAAACTTTTGTTTGAGGTGATAATAGTGGATGCCTTTTCATATCGTC
>JACRDL010000050.1 GCA_016218625.1 Elusimicrobiota bacterium | reverse complement strand
GCAGTTTCGCTAAAATTTCAGGCGCATATGCTAATGTCTGTTCGCCGATGAATGTTAGTATCAAAGTCAAAGAACATTGCTCTTTACATACCAAGTTTTAGTCCAGTTTTACGGGGTTCAGTGCGATTCCTGATTCTTCGGCTTTCATCCTGCCGAGTAAAATTATTGCCGATACCCTTGCGTTCTGTTCACTTTTTCTATCCTTTGCCAACTGCCTTAACTGTGGAATAGCAGGTTTGCCTATTTTTTCTATCTCTTTGATTGCTTCCTGCCGTGTCTCATTTTTATGAAGTTTTTGTATCGCTTTTTCCACTTGACCCGCATATACGGTGCTTAATTGAAACATCAAACTGATAATAACTACACTGATAATCTTCTTCATATTTTTCACCTCGCTAAAATAAAAAACCGACTTACCTGTTTCCAAGTAGTTTCGGCTTATTTTTATTTGCTTTATTTGAACTTAAAACGATTTTTTTACCTTTTGACACAATTTTCCCGTGAGATAGACACTATCAACGAAAAAGCATTTTTGGTGAGTAAGCGTATTTTACAAAACCATTAAATTTTGTCAAGAAAAAAATTAACTTTTGAAATTTTTCTATTTTGAGGTAAGCACTTTTGCCCATTTGACCGACAAGCAATCAATTTCCTTTCCAAAAATACTTTTTTATGTAGAGTTCTACGACTGCATTGATTTGCGTCTTTCAACTCCGCTATACTCCGCAGGAACATTCCGTCGTCTGTCATGCTTTTTCGCCATAGCAAGACCGCAGAACATTCCTAAAAATAGCATAGCAATAGTCTTAACAAATGTCTCGATGTCGTCCATCTTTTACTCCCTCTCCTTCCTACGCACTGCCCTTTGCGACAATGCCTTTTACTTTCAGAGCGGATGGGTCGTCTGGGTCCTTGTGTGCGGCGTTTATGTCCACATACTGAACAGCGGCGACCACATCCCAACCCTGAACATACAGGAACCTCTTGATTTGTCCCTCTGAATGTGCGGGAAAAACAAAGACCGCTTCCTGTGTTTTTTTCTCGGTTGTCTTTCTTGCGACCACTTTCCAGACGGAAAATGCCGTCGGGCTTTTCCATCCCGCTTTCCTCAACTGCTCCCTTAACCACTGCGTCGCTTCTCTGTCTCTCTCCACTGGATTTTTCGGTGCTTCCTGCGGTGTTTTATTTTTCATTTTTTTCACCTCCACTAATACAAGGGAACAACCAGCCAAAATGCGACATCAATGACGACAAAATTTTATTTCACTGTCTTCCACTGATACAAGGATTTGACAAATAAAAAAGCGACACGGTAAAAACCGCATCGCTTAAAAATTTTATATGCAACCTGCCTCTAATTAACTTTTTGCTTCTTTCATTACCTTTTCATTACTTTCATTACCTGTTCCTTTCTTCCGTTACTTTTTCATTACCTTTTCGTTGCTTTTGTTACCTTTCATTATATAGGTACTATTTTTTCCCACTCCCATAACAACAAAAATATTCTTTTCTACTAGTCCAGACAAATCAAAATAAGCTGTCTTATTTGAAACATTATTAAGTTGCCGATACTCTTTATTGGTAATCTTACCTTTTTCTTTTACATAAAGCACGGCTTTTTTCTGGCGTTCATTTAACCCCAATCTATTTAGTGTCTCGTCGGTATAAATATCTCTGGCTAATATCGTTTTGAATTCAAGATTCCGCACTGATATAAAATCCGGTTCAGGCAACCCATGTGCCTTACACTGCTTGAGCATCTCCAGTGTCCCCGAACCTGCCTGTTGAATGTAATCGGCAAAAAACATCACTGTGGCTAATAATGGATTAGTCGGATGAGATGCGTGTGGCTTTTTGAGGTCTTCTATCTTCAAGTGAGTTGGTAACGTCCCGGAATTCCATATTTCCACTCGGTCAAGAAATACCATAACCTGCACCGATGATGTCGTGTTATAGTCGCGGTGAGCAACTGCGTTAACGATGGCTTCCTGAACCACGAATACTGGAATTTCACGGGGCCGAGATACCTGAACGGTATGCTCCTGCTGAATAACGGGGAATTTGAGTATATCCAAAACAAAACTGACTGCCTTGTCCACCTGCTCAAATAAATTCCCTTCATAAATTTGATATGATGTGAACGGTTTCTCTACTTCGGTACTCGGCAGATGAATACATTTGATTTTTGCCTGGTCAAAAAACTTTCTCGGTTCTTTGCCAAATAATAAAACTGCGGCGTTGGTCAATTTGCCGTCTTTCAAAAGTTTCAGATGAGTAAAAACATTCTGGATTGAAGAATCAAGAGCAAGCGGGAAATTCCGTTTGGCACGGGCAACTTTTAAAAACCACTTGACTTTTTCATCGTCAATATCGGAGAAAACCGCTCCGTCGCATATCCGCTGGTCAAATACGGCTCTGCCGACTTCCCCTTTCTCTTTTAGGAAGGCAATCAAACTTTCATAAACAAGGTTAGTTAATTCGTTGATGGAATTAAATCTGCGATAACAATAACCTGCTTTGGAATCTTTAATTTCCTTAATCAGTTTCTGCACACCTGCTTCACGGTTTTTATCAACGGAGTTTTCACCTTTTATGTAAATAAGAATGTCTTTGTGATTGGCTTTTGCTTCTCGGAACTCCGCCTCGGTCGGTGAAATTTTATCCTTGCCCGCACTGCCGTATTTATCACCGAGAATGCCGATATACATTTCGCTTCTGCGGACTTCTTCAAGATATGCCGTTTCTGTTGAATGGCTTTTAGCCGGTGAATCTTCAAACAAGAAAACATCAAAATATTCAGAAAGCAAAACATCGCTGAGAATGGAATCTTTTACTGCTCGCCGTTCTGTTTTAAGTTCTTTCTGAACACCACTGACAAATATTTTATATTTCATTTGGTAATTTTATTATACTCTTTTACAAAAAAAAATCAAGTTTTTACCGGACAGCCGACACGATGGCATTGTAAGACCTTTTCTACTTCTTTCCAGTTCATATTCTGCCTTACTGCTTTTTTCATAACGCTTAATATATTCCGCGGTGATGAATGGATTTCTAAAATGCTTTTGAGCCGGTTATACATTTTTTCATCCGGGGGCTGGTGAAAATAATTCTGATATTTGTCGGCAAGCAGGGAAAGTTCGTTGGGCAACGGTTCATCATTCCTGAGTGTTCTGTAAAAGCCCGCTCTTTTGAAAACCGCCCATTTCTTAAGATACGGATTGACTGCATAGACATATCTTGGCTTGTACTTCCTTGACGACTTGCCCGAGTATTTACCTTTTAATAATACGCCGAGTTTTACAAGACGGGGCATCCAGTGCCGTATCATTGACGGCTGGCATCCGAGCCGGTTGGCAATCTCATAAACGTGAACCGCAATCCAGCGTTTATGGAAGCCATATGTCAACCGGACAATCAGCCACACGATGTCTTTGGCAACGGATGACATATCAAGTTGAAGCAGGTAATTGAAAATGGGGTTGGGCACTTGCGAATAATTTTTTATCAGTTTCATAATACTATTATTTATTTTTAACTTTGCTGATGGCTGTCTTAATGCCCGACATTTCTGTGAGTTTTCTTACAGAATCAGGTGTCCAAAAAGTGTCCAGTAGGGGTCTAAAAGCACCGAAATTCACCGAAGTTGCCCGAAATAAAAAAACCCTCATTTCTCGTCGGATTTTTCTTCTTCCGACGGTAATTCGGGCTCTTCACTTTTTGGTTTAGCAAACCGCCGCACTAGGCCACTATGCGACCCCTCCAACTGTTTTTAATATACAATAAAAATCATTTCAAATCAAGCCAATAATTTTTTACTTTTTCTTTTGATAAAACAAGATAGTCCCTGTCGTGCGAGAAAACCTCAAGGGTGAGAGTGCCATTGTAATCTATTTCTTTAAGAGTTGCAATGGCTTCTTTCCACTCCACTGTGCCTGTTCCCAACGGAATATGCAAGTCATTATATCCGCCTTTATTGTCTGAAAAATGGACGTGAACCAGCCGCTCCGAAAACTTTTTAAGTATTTTTTCAAAATCGCACTCCCCGGGTTTCAGGTTAGCGTGCCCCAAATCAAAATGAAATTTTAGTTCGGGAATTGCCATAAAAAATTCGTTAAGTTCGTAGGTCCTGGAATTAAGATTTTCTACCATTATGGCGATTCCCATTTTTTTTGCAGCATCAACGATTTTTGACAGCGACTGAATGTTAAATTTTATTTTGTCTTCCTGTGGAAAAAATCCTGGCTGATTAAAATCAGGATGTATGTTGACAATCTTCCCGCCCACCTGCTTAAAGAATTCCAAACATTTGATAATCTCGTTTACCGATGCGTCCCGGAGCGCCGCTATCGGCGAACCAATAGGAAAATAATAAGCGGTATGACCTACAACGCCCAACTTGAATTTTGCGAGCGCATCTTTAATTTCTTTGGGATTTAGTTTATCAACGTATGCCGACGGCGGCTCAAGCGTTAAATCCAGAAAATCAAAGCCATTTTCAGCCGCCCATTTTATTTCGCTGAAAACATTTTCAGCAGGATGATTCATTATTCCAAGTTTCATTATATATCCGCCTTTATTGAAAATTATACCAAATCATTCAGTATTGTCAACTCTTTTCATAAGTTCCTCATAACCGGATTTAAGTTCTTCAATTGACGAGACATTTTTACACTCAGGTAATGACCTTAAAAACTTTTCGCCGTACTGGCGGGTTTTCACTCTCGGGTCCAAAATAGCGACAATTCCCATATCGCTTTTTCTTCGGATAAGCCGGCCGAATCCCTGTTTAAGCATTATTATCGCCTGAGGAATCTGATAATGCGTGAAAGGGTTTTTGCCTAATCTTTCAAGATATTCCATTTTTGCTTCCACAAGAGGTTCATCCGGCACCGAAAAAGGAAGACGGGTGATTATAACACATTCTAAATCGCGGCCGGGCACATCCACTCCCTGCCAAAAAGTATCGGTCCCCAGAAGCACGGCGTTTTTACTTTTTTTTGAAACCGTCAAGCATTTTCCATTTTGGAAGTTCACCCTGACGGAAAATCCGGTATGTTTTCAAATCGGACAATTGTCCGTTTATTTCATCTAACATTTTATATGATGTAAAAAGGCAGAATGCCCGGCCGTGTGTGATGTCCAGAATTTTTTTTATTTCTTCAAAGGATTTTTTGTTGAATTCCGCCGACTCATATTTGGGGTCAGGGCTATGTTCAGGAATATAAAGAATCACCTGTTTTTTGTAATCAAACGGGGAATCAAGAAGAAGTTCATCGGATTCGTTCAATCCCAGCCGTTCCTTTATAAAAGAAAATTTTTTATCGGTTGAAAGTGTTGCCGAAGTTAAAACCACAGGGCTCGTTTTCTCAAAAACTTTCTTCCGCAATATTTCAGATACATCAATAGTCGCACTATGTAAAACAATTTTTATTCCACGACGACGGCTCTGATTAATCTCAATCCAGTAGACATAATCGTCGTATTTCTGCTGAATAACTGTATTAATGCCATTGTTCAACGAAATCAGTGATGAAGCATAACTTTTAAGTTCTGCAAGGATTTCCTCGTCATCCGTTTTATCGCGGAATCTTTTTATTATTTGGGCAAGATGAATAATTGATTGTTCAAGCGTATTTATAAAAATATTTTTTTCTCTTATTCTTTTAACTTTCGGTTCTGTTCCGAATTTAGTTAAAAGTTCTGAGAAAAATATATCAGCCGAAGAGCGAACCGCAACAACACCGTCAATAAACTGCTCCTTCTCTTTTTTTGAAAGATTTAACAATCTGTGAAGACCGCTGTTTTTTTTCGGATTATAAATCCGGCTTAAAATATAATTGAGTCCCGTATTTGAAATATCAATTCCCAACTGGTCGGAAGCAACCTCTTCAATGTTTTGCGCCTCGTCAAAAACAACGGCATCATATTTAGGCAGGACCCGGCCGCCCGAGGCGATATTTGCAAAAAACAAATGGTGGTTGGAAACAAGTATATCGGATTTATACTGCTCAAGTCGCGCCTTTGAATAAAAACATTCTTTTTTGTAGATACATTTTTTGCCGAGGCATATATCCGATTCGCGACAGACGGAATGCCAGAGTTCGTCGGAAACGGCAAAATCAATATCAAGTTTGAGGCCGGTTTTAGTAACTTTTACCCACTTTATAATTTTTTCAAGTATATCTTCACCTTCAAAAATTCCGAGCTGGCGATAACGGATGAGCCGGCGTATGCATAAATAATTTGCAGAACCGACGCACAACGCAAATTTGAAATCAATAGGCAATATTTTCTGTAAAAACGGAAGGTCTTTGTTCGCAATTTGTTCCTGAAGTGTTTTTGTGTAGGTTGAAATTATTACGCGGCTTTTTTTTTCTTTTGACCAGTAAATAAAAGGTATGATATAGGCAAGTGTTTTTCCGATACCCGTTCCCGCTTCAACGAGCAAATGTGAGTTTTTTGCAATCGCATTTTCAACGGCAACAGCCATCTGTATCTGCTGCGAACGGCTTTCGTAATTCTTATGATTTTTTTCTAAAAGCCCATTGTCGCCGAAAACATCGTCTAAATAATTATTCACAAAAATATTTTCACGAATTTACAGATAACTATCTGCTGAACAATCCTTTCAAAAGTTTTTCGCCCTCTTTCATTAAAATTCTTTCCGCTTCTTTTTTTGCGGCTGTTTTGGCGATTTTATTCCAATCAAGCGAGACCTTCGGATCATCAAACGAACCACCTATCGTGAACGGAACTGTTACCCTGCCTTCCGAGTCGGCCGTATATTTTGCAAGGTCCCCGCCCGAATATGCTCTCGTGAACTTTATATCCCCCTTAATGTCCTGGGTCATTGAAACCAGATTCGCATTACCCGAACAATAAGCGTCCAATTTATCGCCGCCTTCCGTTCTGGAATTTGAAAGGTCAAGACGGCCGTTAACTATATTTACTTTGCTTGTGATGGACTTAAAACTTGTCTCTTTGAGTTGAGGCATCATTGCTACGGCTGACAGCTGATCAAGAATTTTAACACCGTTGATTTTCACATTTTTTAACTGTGCCCAACCGCTTCCGTTGAGACCGGACATATCCGTTCCGACGCCTGAAATCTTCATATTAGCGTCGGCAATTCCCCACATTTGTCCTTTAAGTTTTAGTCCTGTGGAGAGAAGAAGTTCGTGCAAATCATAATTTTTAACCGTTCCATCAAAAGAAAATTTGATTTTTTCCGGGTTCAACTGTGTAAAATCCGCCGAAAGCGATCCGGCTATTGTGCCGTTGCACATCAACATTGAAAACGGTTTTATGGTAAAAACCGCATTTAAAAGATTTAATTTTGCAAAACAGTCGGAAATTTTATAACCGTTAAAAACTATGTTTTTTACTTTGAGCTCGCCGTCAATAGAGAAATCCGGCGGGATGCCACCTTTAATCGGCTGTTTTTTTGCCGGAGGAAGCGCAGGTGATTGCGCCGTCTGAAGTGCATCGGGTTTTCCCGAAGGGGGCATTTTTATTTCTATGGTCCCGCCGTCAACACTAAAACCTATTTCGCCTTTTTTTAAATCAACAACTTTTATCGTGTAAACAAAATCAGTTTTGTTTATTTTGGCAGAAAAATCCTTCTGTGCTGATTGAACATTTTCAACGCCGAATAATCCGGAAACCTTAAGTAATTTTAAGTCGCCCTCAATTTTTATATCAGAAGACACCATTCCCGAAAGTCCGAAATCTTTTATAGGAGGAATAAATCGAGACAGTGCTTTTAAGTCAAACTTATTAAGGACAATTTTTATATCCTGACGAATTTTGTTTTTGGAAATCCCTGCTACCAATCCCTGTGCACTAATTTTTATCGTGTCAAGCCCGACTGAAATATCGTTGATTTTTGCGGTATCCTGATTTTCAACCAAAATATCAGCCGATAAATAAGCATCCATGTTTTTCTGTTTTTTAAATATATCGCCGAACGACACATCAACATTTTTTATGTCTACTTTTCCTTTTAAGTGAATTTTTGAGACGGTGCCGGAAATGTCAAAATCAACAATCGGAGAGCCGGAAACAACCAAATCCGCGGGCACCGGGAACACCTTTATCAGTTTTTCAATCTGCAATTTTTCATCTCTTATTTTCACATTAAATAAAATATTATCCGGTTCCATAAATTTTTCAATGTCGCCTGATATTTTCAAACCCGCACCGGGAAGTCGCACAATCGCTTCTTTTATTTTTAACTTTTGGTCTTTTATGTCAACTGAACTTTTAAGCGAGACGAAACCGTTTATGTTTTTCTGTAGTATTTCCATAGAGGACTCAATAAAAAATGGTTTTACGAGTGAAATCCCGCTCAACAAAACATTTATATTTTTTATTTCTGTAGACAGATTCTGTGGGGTTTTGTCTGTGAACTTTATGTTGCCCTCGGTTATGGCAAGTTTTGAGATGACAAACGCAAACGGAAGTCCTTCCATTTTCGCCGCCGAGGCCTTTTCGGGTTTTTCCTTTTTTACAGATGCTGTGGATTGCGCCACGATTAAATCTGAAAAATTAAAACTGCTGTCTTTGTATCTTGTAATATTTATACTCGGTGCGACAAGAATTATTTTATTTATGGAAATTTCTTTTTTTAGAATCGCAGCAAGATTCGGTTTTATTAAAAATTGTTTCGCTTCTACGAAACTGCCTTCCTTGAATGTAGGCTTTTCCGAAATGCGAAGTCCTTCTACCTTTAATCCCGTAAAACCAACTGTCACATTTTTTATCTCAATTTCCCGACGAAGAAATTCCGACATTTTTGAGATAAGAATTATTTTCACTTTTTCCGGCGGATATTTAATTTTAATATATACAATTCCGACGATAACAAGAACCATCACAATCGCAACAAAAATCAATAAAAATTTTTTTAATTTTTTCATAATTCTTTAAACTATATCTAAATTTACAATTACTGAGCGATAATCAAAACCTCTTTTGAGTTTCCATTGCTCAAAACATATTTATAATCAAGTTTTTTTACAGAAATGTCTTTTTTTTGAACCTTTAACATTCCTACTAATTCAGGAATAGTGGGCGTGCCGTCGTCTCTGTAAGAAACTATCAGAATAGAGTTTTTGAACTTATCGAATAATTTCTTAAATGCCCGGTGTATTTCTCCCTTATCGCACCACTCGTTTTTCCCGTTCTTTATTTTTTTGTGTTTTGATTTTTCATCTATAAGGTCGCCCCATTGGTCGTAAGAAACAATGCCCTCAAGGAAGTGGTAAAAGTCAAAATAATCTACTCCACCGCCTTTTGTAGAAATGTAGGGCGTATCAATATAAACGAGGTCCACTTTAGAAATTTCTAAATCAAAAATATCTGAATGAAAAGCGGTATTTTTTTCCCCATTATCAAATACGGCATTATTTCCCTCTCGGACAAATTTCAAAAAATGATTTTCAAACGGAGTATCCCAAGTTTTTTTATTTCCAAAACTTCTTTCAACCCCTGCTGTTCTTATGTAAAGGTTTTTCCGATGGAATAGATTGTATGGTCTTTTGATAATACAAGATTGGAATAACGCGTAATATGCCAAAGCCTGCTTATATTTGTTTTTTATATTTTTGATATTTGTGATGACAACATCAAGCCACTTGTTCTCGTCGTCAGTATAATAAATATCATGAAAAGTATCATAAATAAAAGTCGGATAATTGAAATTTGAGTGTTTTTTCAGAATGAAATTTATATCGTTATCATCCAAAATAGTTTTTGAATTTTCTATCAACGCCAACCCGATATAATAATTAAATTTCAAAGAGTCGTTATACATAACCCTCTTGCCGTTCTTTTTATACATATAGCTAACGCAACCGGTTCCGCCAAAAGCGTCAAGGACAGAATCAAATACTAAATCCTTTGTATAATAATTTATCCAATCTAAAATTTTGTATTTGCTTCCCTGATAACGGGTAGAAGGCAAAACACCGGTTTTTATCATCGGTAAATCTTTGAATAGTTGCGATTGTCGTTGTTGTAAAATAGGCATAGTTAAATATTTTTAATATTCCTATATTTTAAGTACTCTTTAAGATTTGAATAAGGCGGCTTCTTCAATTTTGCATTCCGCGACATATCTAATGTCATGTAATTCATCCAGTAATCATCAAAAATTTTCACACCCAAAGTAGAAAATGGCCCGGTGCCATCCCACAACTCATTGATTTTCACGCAAGAGCCCATATTCTTGGTGTTGCCGCTGCCCGGGCGATCTTTGGCAATTCGGTATTTCTCTTGGACAATAAAATCAAAATCTTTTACCACCGATAAAATGTTTTCCAAGTCATCAATGGTATACACTTTGTTTTCGTCTATCAGTTCTTCCTGCTGGGTATAGATAATGCCGAGAATGTAATGCTTAACATATTCTTTGTATGGGAATGTGATGTTTTTCTTTGAGTCCCGAAAACGAAAATATCCCGTGAACGCACCAAGAGTAAAACCCGAAACGACATCGTGATTTTTTCTGTAAGTGCTTTTTAGGTCAAGGGCAATTTTCTTTTTGTCTTTGGTAATAAAAGTGACATCTGGATAATGGTTTTGTTCGGTGCAAAAATGCATTTCCAGACCATTCTCCTTTGAAAATTTTTGTAAAACTGGAAACATCATTAACTCAATTATTTTGGAAACAACTTTTGTATCAACTGAAATTGTATAAATGTTTTTAGCAACATCTATAAATCCTTTTACCGACCAATCGCCAGAAGGTGTTGATAAAATCTTGCGAAAATCCTCCGTGTGTTTTAATAAACTTTTTTGAAAATCATCTAATTCCATAGTTTTAAAAGAATACGTGCCATTTTTTAATCAACGGAGAGGGAGGGATTTGAACCCCCGATGGACTGAAAGTCCATACTGGTTTTCAAGACCAGCGCCATCAGCCGCTCGGCCACCTCTCCATAAAATCAATTAAAAATTTAATTGATTTTATTTTAATACATATTCGGTATGTTGTCAACCCTGTTAGAAATATCTCGGCGAGATACGCCATTTCTAACAGGGTCAATACCGTTTATCTGACATATTATCAAAATAATGTTGTATTTTTGAAAAATATTTTCCCACATGGACGCCGTCCACGACAGCGTGATGAACCTGCACCGACAAAGGAAGTTTTATTCTGCCGTTTTCTTCAAAAAACTTTCCCCAAGCGATTCTGGGAACAGAATCAACAGGATGCATGTTTATCGGATGGACAAAACTGGTAAAAGAAATCCATGGTACGGTAGTTATAAAAAGAAAGTCATCTCTATCGGATTTATCGGAAAGATAAATTTTTTTCTTTACCTGTAAAATACCTTTTTCGGCATTTTCGCAAAATTTCTGAAAATTCGGCGTATAATCAATCGTGCAGAAACTGAAAACATCATCATCACCCATAACGGTAAATGACGGATGGACAATTTTATGTTCCACCACCTTCCGTCCGCGGATCCTCCGGCGGAATTCCTTTATATCGTTTGCCGCTTTTACGGCGACATATAGAATACTCTTAAAAATAGAAATTTTATGTTTTTTTGCAAAATGGTGGCAGCGCGTTATGTCCACATTTGAGCACAGGTTAAAAACGGGATAGTCCTGCTTCATAAAAAAATTAAAGTGCTTTTTTCTTGCCCAATTTTTTGTATCAATATATTTCATAATCTGTCTTACGGTATTTTTTCCTCTTTCGCTTCAACATCAATAATATTACGGTATTTATTGCGGTTAGAATTATGGTTGGAAAATTTAAAGTTGATACTATCTTGTCTATTTACGGAAAGATTAAGTAAAAAACTTACGACGGAAAAAATTATTGCGCCCCAAAAAGCCGACCAGAAATTATCTATCTTAAAACCTGAAACAATTCTGGAAACAGTATAAAAAATAAAACCATTTATTATGAGCGTAAAAAATCCGAGGGATATTATGCTTAATGGTAAAGTCAGGAAGACCAATATCGGTTTCAAAAATGTATTGAGCAGGGTTAGAATTACTGATGCGATAATCGTGGTACTCAATGTATCTATGCTTATTCCCGGTAAGAAATAGACAACCAGTGCCAGTGCTATTATATTGACAACCCATTTCAAAAATATGACTTTCATTGTATAGGAATTTGAAAACACGCACCCTGAAGGGTGCGGCTACCAATAAAATTATTCTCTGCCGAGATTAGAAACATTTAACGACCAATAAACACGACCCCAAAAATCGGCGGCGGTTTCTGCGTCGTATTTATTCCAGTCAATACCAGTAAAACGGGCAGGGTTATACCATCTTAAATTATTGTTGCTGTAATATTCCGCTATCACGGAAAACATTTTTTTTGTCGCAGAAACACCTCCATGTTTGGAAAAATAATCGGCGAGCAATTGTAAATTATTCGGTATAAGTAATGACGGATTTGCCGCAGAGTGATCAAAAAGTTTTTTTATATCGGGACTGTCAAAAGCAGGACGGCCCGACAGTACAGTCGTTTTTTACCACTGTTTATGCCTTTTTATTAAATCACTTTTTATGTAAGTGTTGACGGCTTTAAGCCACCCCTCCGACGACTCCGGAATTTCTAATTTCTTCTTTGAAAAATTTTTCCTGAAATGTTTTATCGCCTTATCAACATCCCACATTATATTCACAACATCATGATATGTTATGCCTTTCGTTTTGACTATATCAATAGCAGGACCCAATTTAAAATGTCCGTTAATAAGCGATTTCTGGTGCACTGAACATATCGCACGGATACATCTCATATAAATCGGATGGGCATATTGAGTTAAGTCGGAAGATATGCCGGAAAAGGGAAATCTTTTATCAAGAGGCGGGGTATCGGAAATGGTAACGGGAATTTTGTATTTATTTAATTTTTTATTTTTCTTTATAAGTTTATGGGTGAAAAATTCCAGCACCTTACCGGCGGCATTATATGACCTGCCAAGTTCAGGATAAATAGGAGAGGTGCGTTTTTTGTCGCCGGCGAAAACTAAAGAATATTTTTTCTCAAGTGACGAAAGTATAAATCCCTCCGACGATAATTTCCGGAACGCCTCTGATGATGTTGATATTTTTGACCACACATGTATTCCCGACATAGTTACATCAATAACATATTTTATGCCATATGAATTAAGTATTTCTTCAACTATTTCCAAAGCCGGCGACATCCACTTAAAAATCTGCTTCTGATTAATTCTATTAAAAATAAACTGCGGATTTTTCTTGTTAAAATACTCAATATCCCAAATTACATACAGATATTTATCATCGCGACATCTTATCGGGAAAAAAATATCCAACCCCTCGTTCATAAGTTCTTCTATCTTGGAAATTTCAACCTCTTTGACCGGCAGTGTCCATCCGCGTTCAAGCAATACCTGCCCGGCACCGATACAGTAATCATAGTTTTTTGACTGTTCAATTATCAACTCACGAACTTTTGAATCACCGTAAAACTTTCTGATAAAATTAAGATTTTTTTCATCCATAAATAACACCAATTAAAAATTCAAAATTAAAAATGAAAAATTGTTGATAAAAGATTTATTTAAAAAAATTACCATAATTTTTAATTTTACATTTTACATTTTTAATTGCCTCTCCTACTTCCACCACTCCAAGTTATAGCCGCACCAGGGTTTTATACAATATCCCGCCTCATGATGCGAAACGCAATTCATATCCGGAAGTTTGTCAATCCCGAGATACATCGGCGCTCCATATAACTGTACAAAAAAGTTAGCTCGGGTTTCTGCATTGTATTTATTCGGTGAAAAACCAGATAGACCTTTGAAATGACTGTAAAGAAATCCGGCAATGTGCTTGTAATCCCATCCCTTTTTTCTCAAAATTGCTATAATTTTTCTTATATTGGTCGGTCTTTTGAGATGCGGTTCGGGATTGGTAAGACAGTGGGATGCACACGGAGGCAATTCGTTCAGGTTTAAAGCATAGTAAGTTTTAAACCAATCCTCTTCTTTCTCATGCCTTACAGCATCAAATTTTCTGTGAAACTGATAGAGTTTTGAGGATTTATATTTTGACAAAACATTCAGCCATCCTGCGGAACCATCCGGAATAACGCAGGATGATTTTGGGTCTTTTGCGTAATCGGCTGCCCAACGGAAATGTCTTCTCATTTTAAGAATATCATCAATTGATATATCGCCCGTCGGAAGTGTAATCTGCACCGGCACATTGTTGCTTACATGTTCGCCCAATTCCTGTCTTTTTACCTTATGTTTCTGATGGGTGCTGAACGGAACGCGGATATCCCTCATATAAATCGGGTCGGAATAAATGGTCAAATCAAGAGATACGCCTTCGGGCGGCGACATCGCTATATCGCAAAATTGAACTGGAATAATTTTTTTATTTTTTTCGCGCAAATCAAAAGCACGCATCATTATCTCTAACGCGACAAACTGCAAAAGTCGGAATGCCCCGGAATAACCCAGCCCTTTGTAGAGAGGTATCGGCGGATGCCCGTGTTGGCTTTGCCTGCTAATATATTGCTGCTCTAATGTATATTCAAGAAGACCTATTTTTTCCAACTGCCAGTGCTCATTCTTAAAAGGCCATAGCGAGTGATAATGATACCCCTGGCCCGTAATTACCTCTAAATATCTAATGCCTAAATCACGATACACGCTTTTTACTATTTGGCGGATAGGTTCAATTTTATTTTTATAGACATTGTTTGCATTAAGATAAATTTCTCCGGGATATTTTGAATTGTAGTATTCTATATCAAGAGAAATTAATGTTCCTTCATGTCCCAAAAACGAACAGAAAATATCCAGACCGCGATCCATCATCGCATATAGATGTGAAATCGGAGCCGAATAATACGCCTTCGGATTTTTATCCCATATCTCTGCTTCACCATAGCCGACGATATACTCCGCCCCTTTTATGAATTCTGCGAGTCGATTTCGCACCGCTTTGTCTCTGTAATACTCCACTTGATTAATCATTTCTACCTCAACAAAAATAATTTCTGAAATTTCTTTATCTCTTTTTTGACATCGTTTTTAGTGACTGTTACCGATATAGCACATAAACCGTCGGCGCCGGCTGCGATAACTTCTGGCGCATTTGATAGGTTTATTCCGCCAATAGCAATAATCGGAATTGTCCCGCCCATATGGGATTTAATTTTTTTTATGAGCGAAATCCCTGCGGGACGGCCGGCATCCTGTTTTGTTTCTGTTAAAAAAATAGGCGAAACACCGAGATAATCCGCACCTTGTTTCTGAGCATTTTTTGCTTCTTTTAAGTTGTGCACCGTAACGCCGATAATTTTATTTTTGCCTAAAATTTTTCTTGCGACAGAATACGGCATATCATCCTGACCTATATGAACGCCGGCGGCTCCGGATGTAATTGCAATATCAATACGGTCATTTATCAGAAAAATTACATTTTTTTTATGGCAGATTTTTTTCAGTTTGACTGCTTCATCATACATCTCTTTTGTTGAACCGGTTTTATTCCTGTATTGAACAATTTTTACGCCGGCAGAAACCGCACTTTTTACATCCGAAACATTTCCCGCTTTGCTTAATTTCTCGTCGGTAATAAAATAATAACCGCTAATCATAAAATTTCTATCTTTGACATTTTTTCTATGGTTTTTTTGTCAAGTTGAAAAACGCTATCATAAAGTGCTTCTTTGAAAGTTCCCGGACCGTTTGACGACTTCACCGCTATCTCCGATGCAATTTCAAAACAGCAAAGTCCCGACGCTGAAGCAATTGCTAAGTCATTTTCAACCGCAGCGAAAGTGCCTATCACCGATGTCGCCATACAACCGGTACCAACAATGTTTGACATCATTTGATGTCCATTTTTGACAATCAGTGTTTTTTTACCGTCGCAAATTATATCTTCCTTGCCGGTTATTACAACGGTGCAGTTTCTTTTTTTTGCCAAACCTTTGGCAATTTCAATAAGATTTTTTTCAACGGCAACGGCATCAACTCCTTTTGTCTGAACATTTTCTCCGGCAATTCTTGCGACTTCCGACGAATTTCCTTTTATGATATTTATTTTTACCTCATCCAAAAGTTCAAAACATTTTTCGTCGCGAAGTTTCGTAGCACCGGCTCCGCAGACATCCAAAATTACGGGAATGCCCTTTTCGTTCGCACTTTTTGCCGCAATTTTCATTGATTCAACAAAATCAACAGTAAGTGTACCGATATTTAAAACCAATGCCGAAGCAATTTTTGACATTTCGGCAACCTCTTCTTTCGCATGAGCCATAACGGGAGATGCGCCGAAAACTTTCACAATGTTCGCACAGTCGTAAATCGTAACCCAGTTCGTAAGATGATGGATAACCGGTTTTTGGGTTCTTACTTTTTCAAGCAAACCGTAAACATCAATTTTCATCCCAATATCTCCCAAAAATATTTTTTTAATAACCTGAAAGTTTTCTTAAAAACCACCAGCCGAGGGCAAACAATAGAACGGATATTATCAAAAAAGTATTCTGCTTCTTTTCATTAACTTCCTTATTTTCTTCCGGCGAATTATTATCCGCATTTTTTCTATCAGTTATTTCATTCATAAAATTACGAATGGGCAGGGAAGGATTCGAACCTTCGTAGGGCACAGCCCGACAGATTTACAGTCTGTTGCGATTGGCCGCTCCGCCACCTGCCCATTTTCGTCTCAACTTACTTTTTCAACCTTTTTTCCGTCAGTAAAACCGCTTTTTCTTATGTGGTCAAGTTGGGTCATCTTAAAACCCTTTGACCCAAAAAATGTCTGT
>JACRDL010000049.1 GCA_016218625.1 Elusimicrobiota bacterium | reverse complement strand
CACTAAAATTTAATAAAGGATTAAGGTGATAGTACTCAAATTTATTTTTCAAAGACCTTTTGTTAAAAACCCTTGAAACAGGGTGCAAGAATACTTTTTTCCATATTCACTTTTTACTTGACTCCTAATAGGGAATCTCCGTAATTGGCAGAGCTACGCTCTGCAGCTACAACATCATCACTGCGGAAATCATTCTTTTTTTTGTTCTATTCCTTCTGTAAGAAAAGAAATCACCGGTATAAGTGCATAATTTTGAATTGCTTATATTGGATACGCCGGCTTTTTTGAGTTGTTCTTCTGCGAGCGCATCCAAGTCAATACCATAACATTGTTTGCAAATATGAGGACCTATTGCCGCATAAATATCGGCAGAATTAGAACCGAAATTTTTTACAAACATATCTATTGCTTTGGAAACTATATGTTTTGAAAGTCCCACACGGCCAGCATGAACAAGCCCGATTATTTTTTTTATTTTATCAAAAATAAAAACGGGAAGGCAATCGGCGGTGAAAACGGCAAGTATGACTCCTTTTTCCCGTGTTATCAATCCATCCGTTTGCGGTAAAACTTTGCCGAAATATTTTCCTGTTACAATTTTTATATTATCGTTGTGAACCTGTTCGCCGCAAATTATAGCATCACTCCCAAAATATTTCTCTAAAAGATTTTTTCTGTTTTTTTCATTTTTCATATCACCCAAAAATGTCGTGGTTGAAAAATTTTTGGCACCATATTTTGTCAGTTCAGATTCGTAATAAAGACCTTTTTTATATTTCCACATCGGTGAGATTGCCACGGCTGCGACTCGCAATGACACGCAGATTAAAAATCTGCGGCTACAAATTCAACATCAAACTACTGCTCCGCTGTCCGAGGTAATACCTCGTATATTCATCATAAGTTCTTCGGGATTAGTTGCCGCTGCAAGAGCATCTTCAAGCGAAATATTACCGGAATTATAAAGAGCGAGCAGCGACTGATTAAATACCTGCATACCGTAATAAGCACCTTGCTTCATCGCCTGCATTATTTCACTCATTGTATTTTGCTCAATGAATTTTTTCACCAATGCGGTAACCACTAAAATTTCACAGGCAGGAACTCTTCCTCCTTTTATATTAGCAAGAAGCCGTTGAGAAATAACGCCTTTTAATGTATCGGATAGTTGAAGCCGTATCTGGTTCTGATGATGCGGCGGAAACATATCAACAATTCTGGTTACCGTCTGAATTGCATCAATAGTATGGATTGTTGAAAGAACGAGATGTCCCGTTTGAGCGGCTGTCAGAGCCGCAGCCATCGTATCGGTATCGCGCATTTCACCTATCAAAATAACATCCGGGTCCTGTCTAACTATGTGCTTCAGTGCCTCGCTGTATGAGGTTGTATCCATCCCAAGTTCTCTTTGTGAAATTATTGAAAGTTTATCTTTGTGCAAAAATTCTATCGGGTCCTCAAGTGTGATGATATGATTGGTGCGGGTTGAGTTTATATGCTCAATCATTGAGGCAAGTGTTGTTGATTTTCCGCAGCCGGTCGTTCCGGTAACAAGAACAAGTCCTCTCTGGTTATCCGCTATTTTTTTTACAACCTGCGGCAGATTTAGTGAATCAAAAGACGGAATTTCAACCGGAACATATCTCATTGCTATGTTGATACTGCCTCTCTGACGGTAAATATTGCCTCTGAATCTACCGACACCTGTTAGTGAATAGGACAAATCGCACTCGCCTTTTACAGCAAAGAGTTCACGTTGCCTTGTTGACATTATTGATTGTGCAATTTTTTCCATCTGCTCTGCTGAGAAAATTCTGTTTTCTATTAGTTTAAGTTTTCCATCAATCCTTAAAACCGCATTTGTCAGTGACCTCAAATGTAAATCCGATGACTTTTTTGAAACCATTAGTTTAAGAAGTTCATCCAGTTCTTCCATAAAATCTCCGTTTACGACGATTCAAACGGATAACTGACTGATTCAAACTGATTTTTTTCATCCGTCTGAATCAGTTTTTTATCTGTCTACATCGTCTTTATATCATTTTAATTTGCTGGGTTTTCGACGCTTATACGCCGGCTTTTTCAAATCATCTATCACGATATTTTTTTCTTCCTGCTTTTTTTCTTCACTTTTGTATCCGAATTTTTTCTGACGATCTGATTTTTGTTCGCCGGAAAAACCCGTTGCAATAACGGTAATCCTAATGGTATCTATCAATTCATTGTCAAACGCCAAACCGAAAATATGTTTTCCTTCAACTGATAGAGAAGTTGAAATTAAAGACATCGCTTTTTCAAACTCATCCATTTTAAGGTCGTTGCTGTTGCCGGTAATGTTAACCAAAATACCTTTGGCACCTTCTATGCTGACATTATCCAAAAGAGGACTTGTAACTGCCATTTTGGTCGCTTTAGATGCACGGTCATCCCCGGATGCTTCTCCGAAACCGAGCATAGCTTCTCCGGCATTCTGCATAATTGCCTTAACATCCTGAAAGTCCACATTTATAAAACCCTTTGATGTTATTATGTCCGATATTGACTGAACCGCTCTTTTCAACACCTCGTTGGATTTTTCAAATGTTTGCGTTACCAGCATTTCATTATCAATAATAGAGACCAATTTATGATTCGGAATTTCTATCAGTACATCTGTGTGCGGTTTTAATGCTTTAATGCCTTCTTCGGCAATACTCATTTTCAACTTACCTTCCCACATAAAAGGTTTCGTTACAACCCCCACTGTGAGTATCCCTAATTGCTTGGCAATTTTTGCAATAACGGGAGAAGCGCCTGTACCTGTGCCTTTTCCCATTCCCGCCGTGATAAAAACCATGTCGGTCCCCCGCAGTATTTCCTCCACCGTATTAAAACTTTCTTCGGCGGCAAGACGGCCGATATCAGGGTTTGCACCGGAACCGTGGCCTTTCGTTAATTTCGGACCAAGTTGAATTTTATGTTCTGCCAAAGACGAACTTAACGCATCGGCATCGGTATTGGCAACAATAAATTGGACGCCCTTTATTTTTGAAGTGACCATTAGATTGACGGCATTTCCGCCGGCGCCGCCGATGCCTACTACTTTTATATTCGCGGGATTGGTTTGTAAATCATCTATAATTTTTATTTTCATATCGCATCTTCAAATAATTTTTTGAGTTTTGTAAACCATCCGGGCTTTTTAGAAATATATCTTGAAGACCTTTCCAATTCCGAAAAATTTACTTTTACCAGACCGATAGCACAGGCAAAAGACGGGTCAGCAAGTCCATTAACAGAACCCCTGATGTATTGGGGAATACCGATAATCGTCGGCAAATCCAAAATTTCCTCGCAGGCATCTTTCATACCGAGGAGTTGACACGCACCTCCCGTAATAATAACTCCGGATGATATTAAATCTTTGTAAGGCGACCTTGTAATTTCGTCGTCTACAAATGAAAGTATTTCCTCCACGCGCGGTTTTATTATATCGCATAAGGTTTTTCGCGTTACCGTTTTTTGAGTGCGGCCATCAACGGATAAATATGTTATTTCCTCTTTTGCATCTATAAGCGAAGTGATTGCTGAACCGTATTTTTCCTTTATGTCTTTTGCGACAGCGGCGGAAGTTCTCAAACCGTGCGATATATCGCTGGTTATATCGTCGCCGCCAAGGGCAATTTCTCTTATATACCTGCTTGATTTATCAAAATAAATCGCTATGTCAGTCGTCTGAGCGCCCATATCAATAAGCACACAGCCAATTTTTTTTTCTTCATGGGATACGGTAACTTCCCCCGCTGCCAGTATATTTGACACGAATTCTTTACAAACAAAACCGGCATCATTGACACATTTTTGCAAATTATTTATATACGACTTCACCCCGGTTACTATGTGAACATCCACAGAAAGATGGGAACCCTGCAGACCTATCGGGTCTTCTATACCCTTCTGTCCGTCAACGGAAAATTCCTGCGGGATAGTGTGAATTATTTCTCTATCCGTCGGAAGCATAATCGCTTTTGCGGAAGTCATAACCTGCGAGATATCATCATGAATTATTTCTTTATCCGTTCTGACTACATTTATTGCTGTAGAGTGATTTATAGAGTTTATATGCTGCCCTTTAATGCCTACTACAACTTCGCCGATAGTTTCGTCTGCCATAATTTCCGCCGCATCAACCGCCTCCTCAATTGCTTTCACAGTTCCTTTTATATTTGCGACGGAACCCTTATTCAGTCCGCGGCAGGACGCAAAACCAATTCCGATAATTTCCGGAATATCCGACTCAACTTTTTTTGCAATTACACAGGCAACTTTTGACGACCCGACATCAAGCCCCGCAACAATTTTTTCTCTTGACATTTTAACACCAGAGAATTAGAGGATTAGAGATTAGAGAATTAGATAAAATCTTCTACCTACTTTTACTAATTCTCTTATTCTCTTTCGTATAAACTAATTCTCTGCCTCTTATTTTGCTCTTACAATAATTTCTTTATTCTCGTCAGAAAAATCACGCATATTTATGTATTGTGCTTTTTTACCTTTCGTTTCCAAATCGGCAATAACTTTTTCAAGATAGGAAATTTTTGATTCAACATTCTGCGCCGAACCGATACAAACCTTACAATTATCACCTATAAAAAAAATAATGTCATCCGGCGAAACCGCCGTAATTCCGCTTATTTCTTTGTGAACGGGCAAATCGGAAACATTTTTGAGAAATTTTAAGCAGGCGGTCTTATTTTCCGCCGTTAAATTATCCGTAATTTTCGGAAGCACTCTGTAACTCTCCGACAAAACAAATAATTTCAGGTTCTCGTCTATGCCGACCCTCTTGTTTGATATTTTTGTTTCTGCAAGAGGTATCCGCTCTTCAATTTCGGCGGTTATTTTATTCGGAAGCCGCTTGCTTATTTTTACATCTTTCACAGCGGGAAACTTTTCTTTTAACTGCAATCCCCTGCTTTTCAGTTTGAGCAGAAATATATTTTTGCCTTCAAAATCCAGATAACTCAAGACCGCCAATTTATCTGTAATACCGATTCCTTTTACTTCTATTGATTTTACATTAAAAATCGGAGATGTCAACAAAAATTTTGATATTTTATTCACGGCAAAACCTAAAACAGTTAATAACGCAATTGTCGCCGTGATTTTAATCAACAGGTTTTTTCTCTTTTTACTTCGCTCAATTTTTGCTTTGAGCCGCACCCTAACTCTGTGTTTTTTCATTTAAGGACAACTCTACTATTTTTTTTATCAGATCGCCGAATGTATAACCGTCATACTTTGCCGACTCGGGAAAAAGAGATGTTGCAGTCATTCCGGGAATTGTGTTGACTTCTAAAACATAGATGTCGCTTTTTTTATCAACAATCATATCAACACGGGACATTGCGCGGCATCTGAGTGATTTATGCGCCAAAAGTCCAAGTTGCTTTGCTTTATCAATAATTTTTGGGGAAAGCCGAGGCGGAATTAAATGCCGGGAACCACCGGCAGCATATTTTGAGTAAAAATCGTAAAACTCATTTTTTGGAATGATTTCTATCGGTGAAAGCGGTTTGTCGCCCAAAATCGGAACCGTTATTTCCGTTCCCTCTATATATTCCTCAATAATTGCTTTATCATCGTATTTTAATGCGTTTTTTATCGCTTTTTTCAATTGAGATTTTTTTCTTACGATTGTAATCCCTATCGCCGAACCCTGCCGTGCAGGTTTTATTACCACCGGTAATTTGTAATTTGTAATTTGTAATTTGTAATTTGTAATTATTTGCCATTTCGGGGTTGGAATATTTTCCGATTCAAAAATTTTTTTTGAATAGATTTTATTTATTGCCAGGGCGGAGGCCAGAACTCCAGAACCGCTGTAGGGGATGGACAGAATTTCCAGAAGTCCCTGCATCGTTCCGTCCTCGCCGAAAGGTCCGTGAAGGGCAATAAAAGCAAAATCTATTTTTAATGATAAAAGTTTTTTTATGAAATCTTTTTTGCCGGAGTCAATAAGCACCGTAGAAAATTTTTCTTTTTTCAACGCTTTGGCAATAGCGGCACCCGTTTTCAGCGAAACTTCCCGTTCGCTTGACCTCCCGCCATATATAACACCAATTTTTTTTATTTTCATTTTTGATTTTATTTAGTGTCTATTTTTGCAGACAACTGTCTGTTTTTGTAGACACTTTAAACAAACGTAATTAAAAAATTTGAATATTATCTATCCTTTTTTATTCATCCAGTATTTTTTAACTTTTTTGAAATATTCAATTCTTTCTTTTATTTTTTCAATTTCGTTAGGATAAAATTCAAACAGATTATCGCAGAGTTTTATCATCCATTTTTTTCTGCTGTTTTGCGGGATAACATCAATTTTATTTGAATTGGCAATTTGTATTTGCCCCCATCCCAACGCACCGATAGTCAGACAACCCCATGATAAAAATTCTATCGGGACAAAATGTACTTTTTCTACTTTAATATGAACGTCTTTAATGTTATAGGCAACCATCAAAACCACAAAATAATTTTTATCATCTTCATAAAATCTTGCAAGACGTTCAACGGAAGTTAGATTCGGCATATTGAAAACAGTGTCAAGCCGATGCGTTTTTACATCAATAACATAATAGCAGTCGTTTATATCAAAAAACGCTATATCAGCCATCGCTCGACGAGCAAAAACGGAAGAATAATTTGAACAAAATTTTCCGAAAATATTATTAAAGTTTTTTTCTAAAAGATTGCCAATTTCCCATGAATACTTAATTCTTGCAGATACACAATTCTTATTTAGAACGGTTTTTATTTTATATTCAATTATTTTTCTTTGGTTGGTCTCAAATAAATTATTTATTTTCATTGTTTAATTTATTTTCAACAACAGATTTCAATTCAACTACCTCAATAGGACATTCTTTCCAGTCATGTATCCAGCAAATAATTAAATCGCATTTATCAATTGGATGTTTGTGTGATTGAAAATTTGAACTTCTGTATTCAAACTCAATCGCTATTTCCTGCCATCCTTGTTTTACCTTTTTACGGCCTTTTGCATCAGGATAACCTGTTTGTATTGCTTCAACAATAATACCCAACTCTTTATGCAATTTACCGAAAAGGAAAACAACCCCTTGTTCGTTAATTGGAGCATACTGCAATCCTTCAAAATTTAATGGGTCACCAACAATCGTTTTCTGAATTTTCAATTGAATTTCTTGAGTTTCTTTATTGTATTTTTCAATTTCCACTTGAATTGTTTCTTTCCCCCATTCTGACAGAGCCCATTTGTCTTTACCTACTTGCACAAATCTTGCTTTATTCCCTTTTCGTTGCCCTTCCAGATATAAAACAGACCACATAGTGGCTTCTGGGGTTTTACCTTTTGTTTTAATTAGTTTTTTTGCTAACGCAATATCTACTAATTCTACTGAAGATAATGCTTCATTAGTATTTTTTAAGATTTCATATGCTGCTTCTGTAAAACTTAGTTTTTTATCCATAGTTTTTTCTCCTTTTTGATTTTATACTTCACAATTCCCTTATCCTACCACTTTTATCTCTAATTCCAAATTTTTATTAAATTTTTCTTTTACTTTTTTTTGGATTTTTTTTATGAGTTTTAAGACATCTTCTGCTGTTGCGTTGGCTGCGTTATTTATAAAATTTGCGTGTAATTTTGACACAACTGCACCGCCGACAGATGCACCTTTTAATCCTGTCTGGTCTATCAAACGGGCGGCGTAATCTCCAACTGGATTTTTGAAAATACAACCGGCATTATAAAAACCAAACGGCTGTGTTTTGACACGGTATTGCATCAGTTTATTCAAATTTTTTATTATATCGCTTATTGATTTTTTTTTCAATAAAAATTCTGCGGAAATTATTATGTTTTTCGGCGGGATATTTGAACTTTTGTAAGAAAATTTCAGCGATTTTTTTCCAATTCTTTTAATTTCACCTTTTGCATTCATAACCGTTACCGATTTTATCAAAGAACCGATGTATCCCTCTTTTGTGCCGGCATTCATTATAACCGCACCGCCGACGGTTCCGGGAATTCCAACAAGCGACTCTGCACCGCTCAAACTGTTATCGGCGCACCTTTTCACAAAAAGTTGCAAAGCGCACCCACCGCCGGCAACGGCACTTTTATTTTGCAGATTAAAATTTAAATTGCTCAAATCGCCCGTCAATCTAATAACTACTCCACTTATTCCTTTATCTTTAACGAGAATGTTTGAACCAAAACCTATTATATGATACGGGATTTTCTTTTTAATACAAAGTTTTATAAGTTGTTGCAACTCGTTGATTGTTTTTACTTCAATATAAAAATCGCAGGGTCCCCCAATACGGAATGTGGTGTGCCTGCTCATCGGCTCATTTTGCAAAATTTTTCCGCTTACAATTTTTGATATTTCAGAACGGTTTAGTTTCATTCAGCACCTTCAAGATTTCATCGGCTTTTTTCCAGACATCGCCAGCACCGAGAGTAATAACGACATCGCCGTCTTTTATTTCTTTTGAAACGGTATTAACATCAGAGAATTTTCCCGCATCTTTTTTTTCATTTTTCGCAATCGCATCTATTATTGTTTGCGAAGAAATTCCGGGAATGGGTTTTTCGCTGGCGGCATAAATATCCAGAATTCTTATTACATCCGCATCGCTAAATGCACCGCCAAACTGGTCTTTAAGCATTTGTGTTCTTGTATATCTATGAGGCTGAAATAAAACAAATAATCTTTTTTTCGGATTAATAGACCTTATCGCAGAAAGCGTTGCCTTAATTTCCGTTGGATGATGACCGTAATCGTCTATGAATACCACATTTTTGTAGCTGCCTGTTTTTTCCAGGCGTCTTCCTACACCGTTAAAATCAAGCAGTGCCTTTGCAATTTTGGAAAATTTAATTTCCAACTCTAAACCGCATACAACACTTGCGAGCGCATTAAGGACATTATGCCGTCCTGGTATTTTTAGTTCTATATTTCCTAAAAATTTACCGTGGTCTAAAACATCAAATTTACTGCCGATGTCCGTCGCCTCAACATTTTCTGCCTTAAAATCCGCGGAAGCGTTAAACCCGTAAGTGTAATATTTTCTTGTTATTTGTGGAATAATGCTTTTGAGTTTTTCATCTTCATTACATAAAATAGCACAACCGTAAAATGGAATTTTATTTATAAACTGGACAAATGCGATTTTTATATTTTCCATCGTGCCGTAATGGTCAAGATGGTCGTTGTCAATGTTTGTTACAACTGCAAATGTGGGAGAAAGTTTTAGAAACGAACCATCGGACTCATCCGCTTCTGCAACCAGATATTCTCCCTTTCCAAGTTTCGCGCCGGTACCAAAATTATTAAATCTTCCACCGATAACTACGGTCGGGTCAAAACCGGCATTTGCTAATATCAGAGATGTCATAGAAGTTGTAGTGGTTTTACCGTGGCAGCCGGCAATCGCGATTGAATATTTCAACCGCATAAGTTCCGCAAGCATTTCCGCGCGTGGAATGACGGGAATTTTTTGAAAATGAGCCGCAAGAACTTCCGGATTATCTTTTGTTACGGCCGTTGAAGTAACCACAACATCAACATCGGAATTTTCCAAATTTTCTTTTTTGTGACCGATTTTTATTTCCGCTCCGATTTTTTTTAACCGTTTTGTAACATCCGTTTCTTTTAAGTCGGAACCGCTTACGTTAAAACCGAGATTCAAAAGCACCTCTGCAATCCCCGACATTCCGCTTCCGCCGATACCTATAAAATGAATATTTTTAAATTTTTTTCTGAACATTTTTTATCTCTCTCATAATCTCATCAACCCATTTTTTTTGAGGTATTTTTCTTACAGGAACGCCTTTTTTGAAAAGCAAACCAAAACCTTTTCCGCCGGCAATGCCTATGTCGGCATCTTTTGCCTCTCCCGGACCATTGACGATGCAGCCCATTACTGCGACCTTTATAGGTCGCAAGTGAGTAGTGAGTAGTGAGTAGTAAGTAGACAACTTCTTTTCCAGTTGATGAACTATTTTTATCAAATCGGTTTCACAACGGCCGCATGTCGGGCAGGAAATTATTTCAATTCCTTGTTTTCTTAAACCGAGCGACTTTAATATCTCCCAGCCGGCAATAACTTCTTTTTCCGGTGAAGCAGTCAAAGAAACGCGAAGTGTATCGCCAATATCCTGATTTAATAAAATTCCGAACGCAGATGTTGACTTAATAATACCAGAAAACTCCGTCCCCGCTTCCGTAATTCCAAGATGAATCGGATAATTTCTTTTTTTAGAAAAAATCTGATTTGCTAAAACGGTCGTCTGCACATCATTCGCTTTTAATGAAACAACTATATCCGAAAAATTCATATTCTCAATGAGTTTTATATTTTCCATCAGTTCTTTTACCATCCGGTTGGCCCGTTCGTCCGACGACATTTTTATCCAACCGTCCGATTTTTTCAGAATTTTCAGCGAGCCGGCATTCACGCCTATTCTGATAGGAATTTTTCTCTTTTTTGCAGCGATAATAATTTTTTCTATGTTTTCTTTGGGTCCGATATTTCCGGGATTTATTCTGATTTTGTCAACGCCCTGATTTATTGACTCAACTGCAAGCCGCCAGTCAAAATGAATGTCCGCAACAAGAGGAATTTTTATATTTTTTTTTATTTTTGATAGAACCTTTGCTGAAGGCATATCCGGCACTGCAACACGAATAATTTCGCAGCCGACATCCTCAAGTTTTTTTATTTGGTTAACAGTACTGCGCCAGTCAATAGTTTTTGTCTTCGTCATTGACTGAACACGGACTGGCTCACCGCCGCCAATATAAATATTCCCGATTCTAATCTTTTTTGTTTTCATTTAACTAAAACTTTTTTTTAAAATTTCTCTATCGGTTTTGAAATCTATTATTTTTATAGTTTTATTTTTAAAATCAATGATTCCAAAACTTGGTGATGCACCTCTTTTATCATTTACTTTAAGATGTCCTGGATTTACCCAGATTATACCTGCTTTTTCTTCAATTTTTGGTATATGTGTATGACCATAAAAAACCATATTAACCTCTTTTTTAGTAATGTTTTCAGGTTTTATATCTTCAGAGAAATCGTTCGGATGCGATGATGGTGTATGGGTTATAAGAACTTTTACACCGTTGAATTCTTTAATTGAACGATGTGCTATATTTTTATCTTTGTAGTGCTGGCAGAAAATACCGGGAACCCAAATAACTTTTTTGAACATATCTTTTACCGCATCTATATCCTCGCATTCGTCACCTAAAAACACAAGTGTTTCTATGCCGTAATCGTTTATCATCCGTTCAACAGCTTCCGTCAGATAATCAATGTTTCTGTGTGTATCGCTAATAAGTCCAATTTTCATAATTTTATATTATGAAATTGTTGAAAAAGTCCTTTTTACTGTCATTGCGAGGCGAAGCCGTGGCAATCTCACAGACGAGATTACTTCGTCGCTCTGCTCCTCGTAATGACAAATCACAGGGTTTTTGAAGTCATTCTGAACGAAGTGAAGAATCTATCCTTTCGTCGGAAAGGCAAATTCGAGATTCTTCGCCTACGGCTCAGAATGACATCCTGCTGGGGTTTTTCAACAATCTAATAATCACTAATATAATAACAGTTTTATTGCTATTCGCCGATGATTTTTACAAGCACCCGTTTTTTTCTTTGACCGTCAAACTCGCCGTAAAAAATCTGTTCCCACGGGCCGAAATCCAATTTGCCGTTTGTTATGGCAGCAACAATTTCCCGGCCCATTATTGTCCTTTTCAGATGTGAATGAGCATTATCCTCGCCGGTTAAATTATGTTTGTATTTCTCGGGAGAAAAAGGCACGAGTTTTTCAAGCCATTCTTTGAAATCGGTTTTCAGACCTTCTTCCTCATCATTAATAAATATACTTGAAGTAATGTGCATCGCATTGACGAGGCAAAGCCCCTCTTTCACGCCGCTTTTTTTGACAAGTTTCTCAACCTCGTCGGTAATATTCACAAACTCAATTTTATTTTTCGTACAAAACCACAAATACTCTGTCAGTGATTTCATTTTATCTATTTCACCTGCTCCACTTGTTTCCAGAAGCCATTTTTTGTTCTTAAAATATCCTGATATGTGGCATAAAGCGCTAGAGTTATTAAAAGTGCAAAACCGACTGAATTTGCGAACTGAATGACTTTTTTGTTCAATTTTTTTCTTGAAATGCCCTCAAAAAGATAAAATGCTATATGCCCGCCGTCCACAATAGGAATAGGCAGAAGATTGAACATCCCGAGTGCAACCGAAACAATCGCTATGAAATTCATAAATGTTTTTGCACCAAGTTTCGCCGCAAAATAAGCCGCCTGCATAATCCCGACGGGTCCCGAAACCTCCGACGGTGCTTCCCAGAGCGTTAATTTCATATAAAGATATTTAAGCGGCATTACCGTCCAGAAAATTATTTGGTTAACTGACTCTTTGATTGCTTTTACAAATCCCACTTTTATAACAATCGGTTCGGACGACCTATCATAGACAATTCCGATACGTGACATTTTTATTTTCTCGTCATATTTAGGCGTGATTTCTACATCAACAATTTTATCATTTCTTTTCACCGAAAAAACCAGTTCTTTATCTTTTGATGTTTTTACAATTTTTGATACAATACCGGCATCTTCAATTTTATCGCCGTTGATAGCAACTATTTCATCTCCGGATGTTAACCCTGCAATAAAAGCAGGCGATTTTTTTTCAACCAATTTTACTACTGGACGCTGATGTTGTAATCCCCAGACGGAAATAATAAACAGGAAAATAAAAAACGCTGAAATGTAATTCATTATTGCGCCGGCAGAAACAATGGCAATCCGCTCATACCATTTTTTTGAAAAAAATTCGTCGGGAGCGCCGCCGATCTCATCTATTTCCTCACCCGCCATTTTTACAAATCCGCCGAAAGGGATTGGTCGCACAGAATATCTCGTTTCATTTCTTGTCCACTTAAAAATCGGAGGACCAAATCCGAACGCAAAATCCAGAACCTTTACTTTCAACTTTTTTGCGACGATAAAATGTCCGAATTCGTGAATCATTATTACAAACCCGAACATCACTGCAACGGCAAATATACTTAAAATAATTGTCATTTCTATTCGCTCTCCTCTACAAATTTTCTTGTTTCAAAATCTACATCCAATATGTCTTCCAAATCGGGATTTTTTATCATCCTGTGCCTTTTCATTGCTCTTTCTATAAGTTTCGGAATTTGTAAAAACTGTATTTTACCGTCTAAAAATTTTTTAACTGCGACTTCGTTGGCAGCGTTAAGGACGGCAGGCATTGTTCCGCCGATTTTCGCCGAAGTTAATGCAAGTTCAAAACACGGAAAATTCTTACTTGAAAACTTAAAAAATTCAAGTTTGCCGACAGACGGCAAATCCAGTTTTTTAACCGTTGACGCCTTTCTTTCAGGATATGTTAACGCATACTGTATCGCAAGCCGCATGTCGGTCTTACTCATCTGCGATATAATTGAACCGTCAACAAACTCAACGGCACTGTGAACTATTGACTGCGGATGAATTACAACCTCTATTTTTTCGTAGGGGATGCCAAAAAAATAATGCGCCTCTATAACCTCAAAACCCTTGTTTATCATTGTTGCGGAATCAACGGTGATTTTCCTTCCCATCTTCCATGTAGGGTGTTTCAGAACATCTTCCACTTTAACTTTTGACAGATTTTCTTTTGAATAATTTCTGAACGGGCCGCCGGAAGCGGTTAAAATTATTTTTGAAATCTCTTCTTTACTTTTACCGTCAATACACTGAAAAATTGCGGAATGTTCGCTGTCAACGGGAATTATTTTGGCGGGATATTTTTTTAGGAGTCCTGTTATTAAATCGCCTGCTATAACAATCGCTTCTTTATTCGCAAGTGCGATTTTTTTTTTAATTTTATTGCATTTATAAGAGGTATAAGCCCTGCGGCGCCAACAACCGAAATCAGGACAACATCCGCTTTGGAAATTAACGAAGCATCTTTTAACTCAGAACTTCCGACAGCAACAATTTCTACCCCAAATTTTTTTGCCTGCTTCTCAAGAAGTGTTCTGTTTTTATTAGCAGATAATCCGATAACTTTGAAATTATTCAGATGAGTTATAACATCAAGTGCAGATGTGCCGATGGATCCTGTTGAGCCGAGAACTGAAATTTTTTTCATTATATAACAAAGAATTTTATGTAATAATAAAATACCGGAGCGGCAAAAATGAAACTGTCAAGTTTGTCTAAAATACCGCCATGGTCTTTAAGCATGCCGGATGAATCCTTTACTCCCGCAGAGCGTTTTATCAATGATTCCGCAAGGTCACCGAACTGCGCCGAGATGCTTATTAAAACGCCAAGTGAAAAAACATTGGCGGGTCTTAAAAAATTCATGAAAAATAATTTTGCAAAAAAAACTGTAATTATGGACGCAAAAACGGAGGCGATTGCCCCTTCTACGGATTTTTTAGGACTTATTAAAGATAACCGACGACTGCCATATGCCGAACCGAAAAAATATGCCGCAGAATCGGCAATCCAAACGGTTATAAGAAGAAGTGCGGTGAATTTAAAACCGTCCGGACGGAAATCCCTTATCAGCAAAAAATGTCCGGGAAGCCACCCGAGATAAATAATCCCAAGAAATGTAATGGCCAACGACGGTATTGCCGTACGGATATCATATCTTATTATTTCGTAGACGAAAAGAAGTAAAATCACGAGCGTAAAAATCATCGCGGTTGCCTCGTTAGAAACAACGGATGCAATTTTAGAACCATTAAAAAATATTGAAATGAGTATCAAAAGTATGGATATATTCCCGAAGGTTTTCCGAGGAACAAATCCCATTTTTAAGACCAGTAACCAAAACTCAAACGCCGCCAGAAAACAAATTCCGCAAATAAAAATAAGAAACGGAATATAACCAAGATATACGGCGACGAAAACAACCGGAATTAAAATCAAAGCAATAAAAATTCTGTTAAACATTTAATAGTTCTCGCTACGCTCGGGACTATGATGACAGCGATATAGAGGCAGATAACAGCGATAAACCGTATGCCTTATCGCCGTAATCGGTTTTTTATCGTTATAATCAAGTATCTGCCTTTTCATAATCCGCCGAACCGTCTGTTTCTTTTTTGATATTCAGAGATTGCTTCCATCAGATTTTTCTTTTTGAAATCCGGCCAGAGTGTCTCAGTAGTATAAAATTCGGAATATGCCGACTGCCACAAAAGAAAATTTGAAATGCGGTTTTCACCGGAAGTTCTTATTACCAAATCCGGGGAAGGCAATCCCGTCGTATATAGATATTTTTCAAAAATTTTTTCATCAACTTTTTTATAGACACCCTCGGTTATAATTTTGTTGACCGCATCAACTATCTCCTGTCTACCTCCGTAGTTAAGTGCAATATTCAGTATCATGCCCGTATTTTTTGATGTTTTTTCTGTTGCTTCTTTAACCAGTTTAACAATGTCAATCGGCAGCGCAAAAAACCGTCCTATTATCTTAACCTTAACATTGTTTTTGTGCAGGTCGCTGAGTTCTTTTTTGATAAACAATTTCAAAAGACCGAAAAGACCTTTTATCTCGGATTTCGGTCTGTTCCAATTCTCCGTTGAAAACGCATACAGCGTCAAAACTCCGACCCCCGCATTGATGGCTGCTCTCACAACTTCCCTCACACTTTTCATACCGGCGTGATGTCCATACAGGCGAGGAAGTCCTCTTTTTTTCGCCCAGCGGCCGTTTCCGTCCATTATTATCGCTATATGTTTAGGTATATTCATTTTATACGACAATTAGAAAGATTAGAAAAATTGGAAAAATTGAAAAGATTTAAAATCTTTACAATCTTTTAATCTTTCAATCTTTTAATTGTCTCTTACACCGTCATTATCTCTTTTTCTTTCTGTACCAGCATTTCGTCTATTTTTTTTATGTAATTTTCTGTAAGTTTTTGCATTTCATCCTGTGACTTAAATTTTTCATCTTCAGTAATTTTCTTTTCGTCAAAACTTTTCTTTACAAGTTCTATTGTAAGTCTTCTCTCATTTCTTAATTCAATTTTGTGGTCTTCCGCCATTTTTTTTGCAGTCTTTATGATATCTTTTCTGCGTTCCTCGGTAAGTTGCGGAATAGGAAGCCGTATGACCTTACCGTCATTTTGAGGCGTAATTCCTATGTCCGCTTTTAATATTGCTTTTTCAAGTTCCTGTAAAACACCTTTATCCCAGGGTGTTAGCACAATTATCCGCGGCTCCGGAATTGAAATACCAGCCACCTGATTTACAGGCAGGTCGGAATCATAATATCTTACCTTTACCGTGTCCAGAATCGTAGGAGTCGCACGGCCGGTTTTGAGCGTCAGAAATTCCGCCTTAAGATGTTCTAATGTCTTTTTCATTTTTTCTTCCGTCTGAACTAAAATCTGTTTTGACATAAAAACCTTGTATTATGAAATAGAGGTACTTTTATGGTGCAAAGTGTCATAGAAGTTATTAACAAAAAGAACCGCGAACTTCAAAATACACCTCCATTTTTCAATCTTTCCGGCTGGGGAGATAAAAACCGCATTAGGCCTGTT
>JACRDL010000051.1 GCA_016218625.1 Elusimicrobiota bacterium | reverse complement strand
TTTATGACGCTGCCTCCCTGCCTCGCCGGCAGACAGGGAAAAATAGAAAAATTTACAAAAATTTTAAATCCGAACCTTATGTTGTTAATAACTTATTTCCCTCTCACCCATGGTTACATTCTTAAATGATTTGACAAGCCCTGTTAGAAAAAAATTTAAATTATTTTGGTTTCTTAAAAATTATATAAAAAATTTCTAACAGGGTCAATAAAATTTTTTGAAGAAAGAAATATAAGTGGTTCTATCAAACACGCTGTTGACGGCGCTTGCAAAATCAAATCCGAAATCTTTCCATAGTATTCCGAGTCCAAAATTTGTCCCATTAATTTTTCCCGCTTTGTTGATGTATCCGCCTCTTAAAAAAAGCCAGTTGAGATAAGAGTACTCGCCGCTGAATCTCGGACGAAATAGGTCATCCTTTTCTCTGAAAAAATCAAAAGATATGTCAAAATTGTTTTCGCGGTTATTTAATATGTTATATGACAACCCGCATCTTACGGAACTAGGCAGGTCGTCTTTTACGGGGTCATTGGAATAAACAACCTTCGTTCCGAAATTTTCGCCGGCAAATCCTATTTTTAAATTTCTTACAAAAGCAACATTATATAAAATGCCGAAATCAATCGCCTGTGCCGTACCGATAGTTTTTCCGAAAACGGGATTTTTTTCATATCTGTAAATGTATTTGAGATTTATTCCTGCGGCTAAGTCGTAAAAAATATTTCTTCCGTAGGCGACCGAAAACGCCCAGTCATTCCATATAAGTTCGCCCATATCGTAGTTAAATTCGTCGGTAACGGGTATCGGAGTAATTCTGTAACTTAATATGCCGAAAGCCACCGCACCATGTTTTTTTAGCGAATAAATTCCGCTTAGATATTGCATGACAGCATCGCCCTGCGGCGCCGAAGAATGAGAAAAAGTTATTTCGCTTTCCGAATCCGCAATGCCTGCCGGATTATGGAAAAATGATGATGCATCCAATTTTACCGCAGCGGATGTTTCGGCTAAAGAAATTATTCTTGCTCCGCCTGCCAGTTTCAGAAAATCGGCGCCTGTGTGGGTGGTAGCAAAAAGGCAATTAAAAATTAAAAATTGAAAATTAAAAATTAAAAAGATTTTTTTCATTAGAATTTACAATTCAATGTAAATCTGTGAATGTTGGTCAATTTTTCATGTGAGGTGAACGAGTAATCAATGGAGATTATTTTTGCCGAAAACCCCACCCCGAAAGAATAGTTTTGCATCGTCGTATAGCCGGTGCGCAGTTTGAAATTTTTTACAGCATTAAGTTCAATTCCCAAATTACCGATAAAGATGTTTTCTCTCTGTCTAACGACGTCGGCGGATAAAAGCAGTTTATCAAAAGTTCTACTCATCCCAAGACGCAATTCCGAAGGGAGTTTATCCTTATCCCCGCCGAATGAAATTTTTGTTCCGAAATTTCTCGCCGAAACTCCGATTTCAAAAGGCAGTTTATAGTCGGAATATAATAATCCCGCATCAGCCGCAAATGCCGAAGCTTTTTCTCCTGCCAGATTCTCATTCAGATATTTTACTGTTATGCCCGTATTCAGAGGATAAATTTTTCTCGCATATGAAATACCGATGACCGTGTCGCTGTTTAAGAATTCGTCCCGTCCTATTCCGCGTTCATCCCGTTCAACATCTTTTGATGACAGATATTTTAATGTTAAGCCGATATTCCCTCTGATTTTTTGAATGTATGTTGAGAACTTCATATCCTCAAAATTGACATCTTCAAAATACTCTATGTGTGAAAAAGAAAAATTATAGTCGGGTAGGTTTGATATCGCCGCGGGATTAAAATCCAACGATGCAAGATTTTCCGATAACGATGTAACCGCTTCTGCCATAGCGGATGTTTTTGCCGAGGGGCTTATTCGTAATAATAACCCGGCGGATATGCCGGTGTCGGAAGCAGCAAGTAGCGGTGGGATTGCTATCCCACAAAATATGGCGAATAGCAATTCGCCCGCTACTAACCACTTAATTACTGACTTTATTATTTTCATTTTTTAATTACAGTGATTTTACCTTTACAGAAATCACTTTGTGTTTCAGCGATATAAAAATATATTCCCGACGCAACAATTGAATCATTTTTATTTTTGCCGTCCCACATTATGGAAGTGCCGTTGCCGTCAATTTCTCTGACGAGTTTTCCTTCCAAGTTGTAAATTTTTATGTTTATCACAGAGTTATCCGGGAAATTTTTTATTGTCAGATTTCCGGTTGAAGGGTTATAAGGATTCGGTGCGTTAACGACATAATTTAACGACTGGGGCCCGTAAGTTACTTTTGAATAATAGTCGGTTAAAAACTCGTCCCAGTTCGTCGCCTGACAGAAACTTAAAGTTTTATAAGTTTCAAAATTGTTATCCGGATCGTTAAAGGCCGTCTGCCATTCATCTTTTGTTTTCGGGAAGTTTATGGAAATCCCGTGTGAGTTTTTATGAGTGTTTCCCACTTTGTTTGAAATCACACAACTATTAACGGAATGCATAACGGAGTCAGCGGAATTGCAGAGTGTGTCGGAAAAATCAGGATTTTGATTTACGATATGAGCAAGGTCGTAAAGATCTACACTACCCATTGTAAAATAGTCCACAACATTTCTTACAAGATATAAAGGTACTGTTTTCTTAGTTGCAATAAGTTCATTCGCGAAACTATCTATTGCAGTTGCTAAATTATCAATTTTTGATAATTCAATCGCCGCTGCGGTTCTGTTTTCTAAAATAGTTGAAAAATACGAAACCGTTTCATCGGAATATGCCTTGTCCCAAATCTCAACTATTTTTTGTGAGAATGTTTTTGAGTCATAATTTGGATTTGAAACAAGTTCTTGTAAAATGCCGTCGTAAGGCCAACCCCGTTCCTTTTCTTCAGAAGCAATCATATAGTCAGCATAATCCTTTATCTGGTATGCAATTTCAATTTGCGACATAAGACATGCATCAAACCCGACGATGTCAATTTTTTTCCCGAGATATGTCGATATTTGGGATAATGCAGTACCAAGTTCCGCCGTGGTTATGTAATCATTATCGGAAGTTAAATCCTGAGCAATATTTTTTTTTAGTTTTGGTGATTTCGGCCACCACCCGCTGCCGTGGTCCCACACGACGAGACAATAATTCTCGGCGGGATAATTCGCAATCGCCCATGTTGAAAATACGACGAGCGTTGCCGGGTCACCTGTATTCAATTCATTAGTTGTTGTTGAAGGCAGCAATTCAGAAACAGACATTGTTGGCGTGAATATATTATAGGTATCCGTATCATGCTGGATTTTATAAAGGTAAGTTGTGCCGGTTTCGTCTTCGGGTTTTTGCCTGTCTGCAAGAACGATAACATTGACAGCATTTGCATCAACACCGACTTCCATTTTATTTATATCTCTGAGAACCTGACTTTCAGTGCGGGATGTTGAATCTAAATTATTATCACCTGCGATATAGACGATGAATGTCCATTTCGCCGCTGCGGATAAAAATGTGCTAAAAAATATGGACAGGCACAAGACCTGTCCATATTTAAGAATTTTTTTTGTCATTTTTTTACTTTAATACAACCGCCCGTTTTGTTCCGATTTCTTGTCCGTTGACGGTGAGACGGTAATAATAAACACCTCTGGAAAGTTTGTCGCCGGAATCATATTTTACGGAGTGTTCGCCGGATACCTGGTCTTCATCAACGACAGTATCAACTTCCTGTCCCGCGACATTGTAAAGTTTGATGGATACCCTGCCGCCTTCGGGTATAAAATAATTAAATGTTGTCGCAGGGTTAAATGGGTTCGGGTAATTTTGTCCGAGCGATGCCTGTTTTACGCCTCCGTCTTCCGATTCAACTTCGTCGTCGACATCAACATCGCCCCTTGATTTAGCATATGAAGAGCCGACAGTTATTGACGGTTGTTTAGAAATTAAAGTAAGCGTTCCGCCGCTTCCCGCCGTTTTTGTCGTAAATTTAGCAGTGCCTTCTGACGGTTGCGTAGTAAATTTGAGGTATGAAAGTTTTAATTTGTCCCCGCTGCCGTAAGCGAGCCGGTCAGTAGGTATCCCTGTTATCGTAATTTTTTGACCCGAAACGGAAGTTGTCAGGTTGTATGAGGTCGTCTGATATTTATAAATATACGCCTTGACATAGCCTTTGCCTGTTGATGAAGTGTTTTGCGGTGATGTCCAAGCAGTTGGAATTGTTACCTCCGCCGTACCGCCTCCGAGTGAACCCGCTGCTGACGGTGTCAGTGTGTAAGTTATTGATGTGTTATATGTATTCGGTGCTACCCCTGTTTTTGAAAGTGATGCAGTTCCGCTTCCGTCAGCGCCTGTTTGCGTTGAGCCGCCGCCTGAGCCGAGATTTCCGTCATAATACCTTTTCAAAAAATCATCCCATTTGTTTGATGTATCTGAACCATACAGAATTGCGGATGTATAGGCAGTGTCATAATATGATTTTGTTTTCGGGAAATAAACGCAAAGTCCGTAAGAGCCGTATTTTGCCGTGTCGTTTCTTGCCGAGCCCCTGTAATAATTTACGACTGCTGAATTTACTGCTGTTTTTAGATTAGATGCCGCAGTGCCACCAACCTGACCGGCGAACCTGTAGATATCCAAACCATAATAACCATCTGCCTCCGAATATGCCTTGCAGTTTGTTCTTGCCGTTTGGATTGCTGTAAGTTGAGAATTATCATTCAAAGAATCGGCAAAAATGTTGAGTTTGCCTACGACATCACTAATTTTTGTGATATCAATGCAAGCGAGGGTGCACGCGGCAGATGTTCCATAAGACGAGCCGTATTTATCAACGATTGTAGAGCCAAGTTGTTTTGATGTTGCTGTTGGATTTGCCGCCAGCCAGGAAAGAATTGTGTCGTGAGGCCATCCGTCGCCCGGTTCAGTTTCTTCGGAGCCGACCATCGCCCCGTCGGCAGTATTTATTACATTTCTCAATTCATATGCAACTTCCAGATGTCCCATAAGACATGCGTCAAATCCGATTAAATCAAATGTGTGTGAAGCATTTGTAATTGCAGTCCTGACCTCTTTCATATAAAGGCAATCGCCGTTGTTTCCGTCATCCCAGCAAACAGCCCTGTCCATCGGTGAAAATGCTACTGAACGGTCGCGCCATCCGCCGCCGTGATTCCACAAAACAAGCGCATATCTGTCCGCGGGATAGTTAAGCCATACCCATGTTATGAAATTTGTAAGTGTTGTCGGCGAGCCCATATTTGATTCGCCAAGGTCTTCAGTCGCATTTGCTGTCGTCGGCGTCATACCTTTTGTCACTTTGAATCTTTTGCAGGTTTTCCAATCGCCGTAAGTCGTATCATAGCCGGAAGCCCTATCAAACTGGACAACGATGTTGATATCGGCGTTGCTGCCTACTTTCGCCATCTCCAAAAAATCGGCGACACCGGCATCTTCAAGATTGTTATCGGCATCCAGATAAACGGCGTAAGTCCACTTCGCCTTCGCCTGAACTTCTCCGACTGAAAAACAACACAAAAACAGTCCCGCCAAACCAACCGTCCAAAACCGTTTCAACATACCTTTCCTCCTGCCGCCGTATCTAATTGAATTTTTCTTATTAATATAACAGAAAAAACGAAATTTGTCAAGTGTTTTTTGTATCTTTTAAGTTCAAGGTGTTAGTGCAACACCTGATTGAAAACCTGCTATAATAGGCAGGTATGAAAAAAACATATAAACATTTAACGGAAGCAGAACGTAATTTAATTGTCGTAATGGTGAATCGTAACAAATCAGTTCA
>JACRDL010000048.1 GCA_016218625.1 Elusimicrobiota bacterium | reverse complement strand
CTAATTTTGATATTATTTCTGATGCTGATATTTCAAAGGTCGAATCTTGGCTCAACAACAGACCGAGAAAATGTCTCGGGTTCTCTACTCCAAACGAGGTTTTCAATTCGCACTGTTGCACTTAATGGTTGAATTCACCCGGGTTATTTTTTGATTCAAACCAGATAATTCTTTTTTCTTTTTTAAACCAGGTTATCTGCCTTTTTGCGTAATGCCGGGTATTTTGTTTGATTAAATCAATTGCTTCTTTTTTTGACAATTTACCGTCAAGGAACTTGACGATTTCGCTATAACCTATTGTGTTTTGTAAAATGACATTTTTGGAAGTATATTTTTTTATAAGTTTTGCAGTTTCTTCTATCAACCCTTTTTTTATCATTTTATCGACTCTGGCGTTTATTTTTTTATAAAGTTCGTTTCTATCCGACGATAAACCAAAGATTAAAAAATTATATTTGGATTTTTTTGTCTCTTTTTTTAATTCGGAGAATTTTTTGCCTGTCAAAAGGCATATTTCAATTGCCCGCATGACACGAACGGGATTTTGGCTGTCAATAGTTTTTGCGGTTTCGGGATCAAGTTTTTCAAGCAGTTTATTGCAGTGCGTGAGTCCCATTTTCTTGCAGTAAGTCGTTAGAACGGTTCTTATTTTTTTATTTGAAGGTATTTCTATCAGACCGTCAATAAGCGCTTTTATGTAAAGTCCGGTCCCACCGACAATTATCGGTATTTTTTTTCGCTTAAAAATTTCTTTTATTTTTTTATTTACCAATTTAACAAAATTACCGGCACTAAAATTTTCCGTCGGTTCTATTATGTTTATTAGATAATGCGGAACCGTTTTCAACTGTTTTTTTGATGGCTTATTAGTTCCGATATCCATATATTTATAAATTTGCCGCGAGTCGGCTGAAATAATTTCTCCGTTTATTTTTTTTGCAAGTTTAACGGCAAGAGCGGTTTTCCCGCTCGCCGTCGGCCCTAAAATTACAATAACAGTTTCCACAATTTGTATTTTGAGATTGTTTGAAAAACTTAGAAATTTGCTGATATTATTTTTTACTCGTTATCAAAGTCAATTTTTGTTCTCTGGTTAAACGTTTTATTTCTATTTCCCGTTTCAATGCTGACGATCTGTCGGGTTGTTTTTCCGAGTAGACGCATTTCACGGGTGTTTTATTTGAAGTGTATCTTGCACCGTTGCCTTTATTGTGTTGGTCAATTCTTCTTTTCAGGTCGGGTGTGATTCCGGTGTAGAGCGTGTCGTCGGAACATTTGAGGATGTAGACGTAATAAGGTATGGCATTTTCCATGGGATTGTGGAAAGCGGGTGAGGGGAATCGAACCCCCGTCTTCAGCTTGGGAAGCTGACATTCTGCCATTAGACCACACCCGCATAACTTTTACTTTGCAAATTCAGTTATGTCCTGGAAAATGATTCCGCTGCCGGCGAGCTTACCGAGTTTGTCCTTAATTAAAATTGTTCCGTAACCCAAAAGCCGGCGCTTATCGTTTTTGCCGATGACATAAATTTCCTGTCTGTTTTGTTGCTGCTGATTTATAAACGCATCAAAAAGTATTGACGGTAATTCCGGTTGTTTCAGAAAAACCTCTTTACTGTTTTTACCGAGCACGAATGATTTATTTAATCCCAGAATATTTTGTGCCTGAGTATTAAACATTGTGATTTTTCCCTCTTTGTTTGATGCGATAAATCCGCCGGGAATATTTTCAATTACGGTTTCAACATAATCCCTTGAATATAATAATTCCTGATACAACTCGGAGTTTTCAATAGCCATAGCAATGTAACTTGAGATTGTCAAAAGCAGTTCCTTGTCAATGCCGTCAAAATCCGTTTTTTTATTTATAACTTCAATCGCCCCGTAATTTTTATTTTTCAGGATTATAGGAACACAGAGTATATTTTTTGCGACAATGGATGCGAGTGCGTCCATTTCTTTTGTGTAATGAGTATGTTTATGCGGCTCGTTGGATATTTCCGCTTTGCCGACCTGTGCAACCCATCCGACAAACCCGAATCCGAGTTTATGTTTAAGCCGTGACTCTCTTTTAAGAATGCCCTCGCTGTCCTTACCGAAACTATTAAGGCAGATAAGTTGTTTTTGTTCCCAGTTGATTGTATAAATAGTTGCCGTTTCCACTTGAACCGTTTTAGAAACAATAGTAAGGATTTTTTCCGACAGTTCTTTAAGGGTTATCTTAAAACTTAAAAACGATGCTATTTCGTGAAGTGCCCGCAAGTGTTCAATTTCTTTTTTAACGGCAGGGATATAATCCATAATTTTAGTATATCAAATTTTTTTATTTTTGTAAATGGTTTTTAGGAACTTTTCCGCTTCATTTTTTGTTTTAATTTTTTTTAACACTTGTGCTTCTTCCAGTTCTCCAAGAATTTTTCCCACGAGCGGGCTTTCCGGAATTTTTAGTATTTTCATTATCTCAAATCCGTTTAAAAGTTTTTTCGGAACAATTTTTTCTTTTTGCCGGTAGAATTTGTTTAGCAATTTGTTGGCCATTATTTTGTGGAGCGTTCTTGTTTTGCCTTTCGGATAGGTATAGGCATCGGTGACAGATAAAACAATAAGGTCAATAGCGTCATCGGAGAGGTCTCTGAAAAATCTCCACGCCGCCCTGTCGGTCAGTTTTTCGGCGGATGTGAGATTTCCTATACGCATATGATGTTTTGTGAGATTTTTAAGATATTTTATTTCATTATTTGAAAGTGTTAGACGTTTGCCGAGAATGTTTATAATATCGCAGCCCCTTTCTTCATGTTCAAAAAATCTTAAGCGGCCTTTAATTTTTTTTGCCGATTTGGGTTTTCCGATATCATGCAAAAGCGCCGCTAATTTCAAGAGGGTTTTTCTTTTTGTTGTTTTTGATATTTTTTCTTCAAGGTGCGAGGATATTCTTTTGGAAAATTTGGGAAAAACATTTTTGAAATTCGTATTATAAAATTCTTCCAGTATTTTTAATGCATCAAAAGAATGTCCCAATAGTCCCATCTTGGGATAATAGCATCTCGCCGTATTTAAAGTTTCCACCAGTTCGGGCATTATTTCTTTTAACAGCCCTGCTTTATAAATTTTCATTATGACATTATAACTGTTTGGTAACTCCAGCATTAAAAATAACTCATTTTGTATTCTTTCATTTGATACGTTTTTCAACTTATGTGAGTATTTTTTTATGAATTTTTCTGTTTTCGGTTCTATACTGAAATTTAATTGTCCTGCGAAACGGTATGCTCTTAAAAGCCGCAGAGGATCATCAATGAAATTTCTTTCGGAGACAGCCCGAACGATTTTTCTTTTTATATCAGACAATCCATTAAACGGGTCTATCGGGTTATCACTTCCCACTTCCCACTTCCCACTTCCCACTGGTTTAATAGCCATGGCGTTTATCGTGAAATCCCGCCGGGATAAATCCTCCAAAATATTTTTTCCCTGCATTTTGGAAAAATCATAAATTTCATCGTTGATAACAACCCGATATATTTTATTGAAATCATCAAGCACCACAAAACTGCCGTTGGTTTTATCGGCGAATTTCTGGGCAATTTTTTTTGTGTTGCCGTCGGTTGCAAAATCAATATCCTTTGTAATTTTACCTAAAAGTGAGTCGCGGATATATCCTCCGACAATCCAGATATTTCGGTTTGCTTTTAAGAATTTTAATTTTTTAATTTTAAACATTTATCACCGGTATTGCAGAAATAAGTTTTTGGGTATATGGATTATCAGGTCTGTTCATAATTTTATCAGATTGTCCGTATTCAATAATTTTTCCGTTTTGCATTATTGCAATATTGTCAGAAACGGCACTTAATAAGTTTAAGTCGTGTGAAATAATTATGTAAGAAAGTCCGAGATTTTTTTTTAAGTCAAAAAAGAGATTCATAATCTGCGCCTGAACTGAAATATCAAGAGAAGAAACCGGCTCGTCTGCGATAATAATTTCCGCTTCCGTCGCCAAAGCCCTTGCGATTGCGATTCTCTGTCTTTGTCCTCCCGAAAACTGATGCGGATATTTTTGTATTGCATCGCTTGATAGTCCGACCATATTTAAAACGTTAACGGCAATATTGTCAAGATTTTTTTTTGCTTTTATTGCTTCCTTAATTATAGTGCCTATTGAGAGCTTCGGATTAAGCGATGAAAACGGGTCCTGAAAAATCATCTGAATTTTTTTTGATAATTCATATCTTGAATAATTTTCTATGTTTCTATCGTCAATAAAAATTTCACCAGAGTCGTAATCCATAAGTCCTGCAATGATTTTAGCGAGTGTGGTTTTCCCGCTTCCGGATTCTCCCGCCAGCCCGACTATCTCTCCCTTCTTAAGTTCAATTGAAGCATTATCTACCGCTCTGATAGTGGCCGTCTTATTTGAAAAAAAAATTTTCTCAATAAAAAAATTTTTATTTACATTAACCGTTTTTAATATCAAATTATTCAACATAAAGTTTATTTCCGATAAAAACTGAATTATAAAGTTTTTTCATATCTTTCAAATTCAACTGTATGCAGACATGGTTGATTGTATCGTGATGCTGAATGTTTTTTGTGAAATCATGGATTATAAGAAAATCGGTAAAGTAAATAGCGTAATTACCGAGTGCCCCAACCATAATCCGTTCAGCCGTGTTCTCCGCCGGTATTTCTTTTGCAATATTCTCATATATCCATTTCGGTTTTATAGGCGCGGGGTTTTTTTGTTTTGCAAGTATTTTAAGCGTTTTTCTGTTTATCTCACTTTTTAAGAAGGCTGTTATGAATTTTTTTGAGACGACAATATCGGATGATATTTTTCCGTTTTTGACAAGTTTTAAGAGATTTGATTTGGTATCAAAAATAATTTTTGTCGTTAGTATATTCAGATGTCCGTTCAATAAACGGTTTTCTTTTAGTAATATTTTATTTTGTTCAACGAGTGATTTTTTCTCTTCTTCAATCTGGGGAAGCAGCTCCGTTTTTATTATTTCCGTATCGCTATAAACCGATTGCTTAATTATGGTTTCATATTTTTTTTGGTTTGACAGCATTGATAGTTGTTTGTTTAAGACAGCGATTTCACTTTCAATTGCCTTGGTATAATTAGGAAGTTTTATGTGAATGAAAACTGAAACTGCCAGAGCGACCAAAATAATAAACCGGAATAATTTTTTTAAAAATTTAATAAACATAAACAAGCGTTTTGTTGATTTTCGTATTTTTGTAGATATATTCAAGGTCATCCGCTCCAAGCCGAATACAACCATGGGAAACCGCCCTGCCGAGTAACTCCTCTTTTTGTGTTCCGTGGATTTTGTAACCGAAGCCCAAATCAAGAGCATACTTTCCCAACTCCCCTTCCACTTTTCTTTCGGGTGAGTTCGGAAGCGGTATTTCCTTTTTCTCCTCAATAAATGCCCAGTCGGGTTTGAACCACAGCGGATTTTCCGTTTTACTTTTTATAGTGAAAATTCCTTTGGGAGTTACAAATTCCCATTTTCTTCTGGTTTTTTTATCGCTTAAAATCCCGCCCTTCCCTACGGAGCATCTTGTATGTCTGATGATTTGTCCCTTTTGTTTGAAATACAATATATTTTCTTTTGTATCAACAAGAATGTAGGGCTCGTTGTCGGTCAGTTCGCCGATCCGCTGAACGAGAAGCATGTTTTCGTTTGAAAGACCGATATTTTTTTCTATTAGATTTTTATTGATTTCTATAAGTGCGAGTTGTCTTTTTTTCAGCGATGACGACTGTCTGTAAATTTTATTCTTCTCTTTTTCTAACTGCTTAATTTCTTTTATTATTCCCGTTATACGATTTTTCATAAGTTCACTTTCGTTTTTTATATTTAAGAAATTGTAAATATCAATTGCCGCAAGTGTCAGAATTGCTGCGATAATTATTGCGATACAATTGTTTATTAAAAATAAATATTTTTTTATTTTTTTCATGGATTGAAACATCTCAGCAATCTATTTTCTTTTTGTTCCAATTGTGGATATTCTTTAACGCACTTTTCAATTTTCCTCGGACATCGCGGATTAAACTTGCACCCGTCCGGCAGGAATGATAAATCCGGCACATTACCGGGAATCGCGTTAAACTTTCCCACATTATGCTTTTTCGGAATTGCCGATAAAAGCGCTTTCGTGTAGGGATGTCTCGGATTTTTAATTATATCTAATGTTTCGCCCTTCTCAACAATTTCCCCCGCATACATTACAGCGATTTTATTGCAAATATCCGATATAATTCCGAAATTGTGCGTTACAAAAATTACGGTTAAATTAAATTCTTTCATAAGTTTTTTAATAAGTTCAAGAATTTCTTTTTGAATTGTGACATCCAATGCCGTTGTCGGCTCGTCAGCAATTAAAATTTCCGGTTTTGTGGAAATTGCCATAGCAATCATTGTTCTCTGTCTCATTCCGCCTGATAATTGGTGCGGATACTGATTTTTAATTATTTTCGGATTGCCCAATTGAACCATTTCAAGAAGTTTTTCAATTTGTTCATCTGAAAAATCCTGATGATGCATTTTTAGCGTCTCTCTTAACTGTTGCGAAATTTTTATTACAGGATTTAATGATGATAACGGGTCCTGAAAAACAATTCCGATTTTTCCGCCCCGTATTTTTTGCAGTTCTTTTTCATCAAGTCGTAAAATATCTTGCTCGTGAAAAATAATTTTACCGTCTGATATTCTTGCTTCTTTCGGTGGAAGATTTAATATAGAAAGCCCGAGTGTTGATTTACCGCATCCCGATTCGCCCACTATTGCCAGAGAATCCGCTTTATTTAATGTTAAAGAAACATCTCTTACGGCGGGAATTATTTTTTTCCCGACGGTATATTCAACGGAAAGATTTTTGATAGATAAAATTTTTTCCATTAATTTATTCTTGGGTCAAAAACATCCCTTAAACCCTCACCTAAAAGATTCCAACCGAGAACCGTTACCAAAATTGCCAGTCCGGGAAAAAGCGAAAGCCACCATGCGATATGAATGTAGTCCTTGCCGCTGGTTAAAATATTTCCCCACGACGGCACGGGCGGCTGAACGCCGAGCCCCAAAAATGAAAGCCCCGACTCCGTAAGAATTGCCGCCCCGACCCCAAGAATACCGGCTACGATTACCGGCGCAATCACATTCGGAAGAATATGGACAAAAATTATTCTTCTTTTTTTAAGACCCAGTCCTTTAGCCGCAATTATAAAGTCGCGTTCTTTTACGGAAAGCGTCTCGCCGCGAACCAATCGCGTCAGCCCCGTCCATGAAGTAAGACCGATTACAATCATAACATTGTAAATGTTGGGTTCTAAAAAAGCAATCACCATCAAAATTAAAAAAAATGTAGGGAAACAAAGCATAATATCAACGAACCGCATAATGACAGCGTCAATTTTTCCTCCGAAATAACCCGAGATTAATCCGAGAAATGTTCCGACAATTACCGAAATTCCGACCGCGATAATTCCGACAGATATTGAAATTCTCGTCCCATAGACCATTCTTGAAAAAACATCCCGACCCATTTCGTCGGTTCCTAAAAAATGATTTTTAGACGGTGGCTGCAATCGTTCCAAAATACTTCCTTCAATCGGATTATGAGTAGAAATTAAAGGCGAAAAAATTGCTGTTAAAATCAAAATAAGTATTATTAAAATTCCAACCTTGGCAAGTTTATTTTTTAGTAATTTTTCAAGATATATCTTCCACATAAATTTTTAACTTTTAATTTTACATTTTTAATTGCCCTACCTGTATCTTATTCTTGGGTCAACATATGCGTAAGTTATGTCTGCGATTAAATTTCCGAGGAGCGTCAAAATTGCGACGATAGTTCCTACTGCCATAATAACCGGATAATCCCGCGACATAATCGCTTCGTAACCCAGCCGTCCCATTCCGGGCCACGCGAAAATCGTCTCAAAAATAAATGACCCGCCTATTAAATCCGGAATTGTAAGACCGAGAATTGTTACCACTGGAATCAATGCGTTTCGCAATGCGTGCTTAAAAATTACAGTTATTTCAGACAGTCCTTTTGCTCTTGCGGTTCTTATGTAGTCCTGATGAAGAACTTCCAACATTGCTGATTTTGTATATCTTGAAAGCCCTGCAATTCCTGTGAACGCCGATACAAAAACCGGCAGGATAAGATGCCCTGCGATATCAACAGTTTTTCCAAAAAGCGTGAGTTCATCAAAATTGATAGAACGGAATCCTGAAATAGGCAGCCATCCAAGATGGAGTCCAAAGAAAATCATCAATAAAATTGCCAGCCAGAAGGTAGGAACAGAAAATCCAACAAAAACAAAAACAGTAGTAATTTTATCAAAAACGGTATCTTTTTTTACGGAGGATATAACGCCTATGGGAATAGCGATTGCAAATATAAAAATTATTGATAAAAAATTAAGAAGCAGTGTTGCAGGAAGCCGTTCGGCGATTTTTTTTATAACGGGTCTGTCGTCTTTGAATGATTTTCCAAAATCAAGTTTCGCCAGCCGTTTAACCCACATCAAATACTGGACATAGAAAGGTTTGTCAAGTCCGTAAATTGCAACCAGCCGCTGTTTTGCCTCTGCTGTGATTTTTTGGTTCATATCGGTAAGAACATCCGTCGGTTTACCCGGCGATAAATGCATCACAAGAAAAGTAATAACGGTTATTCCGAGGAGAACAGGAATTGTTAAAATCAATCGTCTAAAAATATAAGAAAACATACAAAGATATTATATTTAATTGAGAGAAAATTGCAATAAAAAAATGACCGTCACCAACCCAGCCATTTTGTATTTTTGAAAATCATCTCCGCTGTCTTTTTAATGTCAAACACCTGCTAAAGAGGGAACACGGTAACTAAACAACTCTGAAATATTAAGTCTTTTACTTGCTTTAAGGATTTCAAATGCAACAATATCACCGTCTTTAGTTAGATGAAGAACAACACCTTCTTTGATTTCAACTGCGGAAGCAGGTTTTTTTTCTGACAATTGAATAAACGCCGCATCAACTTCTTTGTCATAATTTACATACATAAAATCACCCCCAATAACTTTTTTTCAACGGATATGCTGTAATGATGATATAACACTTTTCAATAACATAAACGACTTTCAATGGTAAATTAGAAAATCGTTCTGGAAATACTTTATACCTTTTATTCTTGCTGCGACTCGCCAGAAATATCTTTCTCCTGGTTTGAGATATTCATGTGGCACTTTATAAGGTGGCTTTTGGGGATATTTTTTTAAAACGCTGTCGGTACATTCAGCATCCATATAAACGGCAATAGCATAAAAATCTACATTTTCTAATTCAAACCAGTCAAGTTCTGATGTGGTTGTATTAATGGTTGAATTATCTTCAGGTGCACTCAATGTGACTTTTTCTGGTTTTTGCGAAAACAAACCAACCGGTATAACAAGTAACTCATTCCCCCAAAACAAAAAGGGCGACAATCTATCCTCGGCAACACGTGAGTGAACCCAAAGAGTTGACCATCGCCCATCTTAAGCGACAGCCATCTCCTTACGCACGTGTTAGAGGATTTTTTCCTCTTTAATGAAATGCTATGAACCTATAAAACTACAAAAAACAAAGAACAATGTTTCTTACTGGTTATTTTTCAGATATTGGTTTATGAACTCTGTATCGTCCTTCACTGAGAACCACTAAAAGTCCTGGTTTCTGTTCAAATTCTTCTTTAAGTTCAGAAATGACAAATATCAATTCCTTTCCAATTCGTTTGAAATCAAAGATTTTATATCGTAAAAGAAGTATTCGACCCTTGCCAAATAAAGGTCCCATCTCCAAAATACCTCCAAAATCTTTATCAGCAGTCAGCAAAATTCTTTTTTCACTATTTGCAACTTCCAAAACAATTCTATCTGAAGCACCGAGGAGTTTTTTATCTGCAACTGTTTTTACATCATGTCCATTTTTAATCAGTTCGTTAATTAAAACAATATGAATATTTTCGTCTGCTAAAATTTTACTCATTTAACAGTCATAACTGGATATACCTCTTCGCCTTGTAATTCTTTTGCTGCATATGATATTGCAGCTAAAACACCTTTGCGGGTTAAATGTGGATAACCTCTAAGTATATCTTCTACTAACATACCGGATGCAATACATTGAAGAATATGTGCAACTGAAATTCTTGTTCCTTTAATAACAGGTTTTCCAGAGAGTATTTCAGGATTAGATTCAATTAAATTAATTATGTTAGACATAAACCCTCCTTCATTCTCAATATAAGTATAATAAAAATTAATCATTTTGTCAAGCAGCAGATTTTATTTTACCAGATATTTTTGATTTGCTTTCGGAACATACCACTCTCTGAAGTTCCAACCGATGCCTAATGGTGCTACTTCGGGTCCTATAAATCTTTTGTGAATTACAGGTAGTGCGTCTGCAACATATAGAAATGTGTAGGGTTGGTCTTCTGCAAGAATCTTGTGGATTTTTCTGTAAATTTTCTGTCTTTGTTTTTCGGGAAAAATCCGCCGACCTTCTTCCAAAAGTTTATCAACTTCTTTATTTTGGTATGATACAAAATTGTACTGTCCTTCTTTTTGCTGGGATGAATGCCACAGCGGATATTGGTCAGGGTCGCGTGATAATTGCCAACCCAAAATAACAGCATCAAAATTTTTCTTGTCTATATATTGATGAATAAATGTTGACCATTCCAAAATTCTTATGTTGATTTTTATGCCAACTTTTTTCAGATGTGCCTGTATAAGTTCTGCTGCGACCGCCCTTGATTTATTTCCTTGATTTGTAATTATTGTGAACTCAAATTTTTTTCCGTTTTTATCAAGCATTCCGTCTTTATCAGAATCAATCCATCCGAATTTCTGAAAGATTTTTTTTGCCTTTTCAGGATTGTATTCATAGTCCGAAACCTCCGGATTATATGCCCAACTTGTCGGCGGATATGGTCCTGTTGCCGGAACGCCCAGCCCAAGCAAAATACCGTCAATAATTTCTTTTTTATTTATTGAGTGTACAATTGCCTGTCTGATTTCTTTTTCCTTGAAAAGGGGATTCAAAAGATTATAGCCAAGATAGGCATAGCCAAAAGAAGGATATCTGAATTTGTTGTAATTTGTAAAAATGCTCGGGTAAGCGTTATATTGGTCAGGAGTTAAGCCCATATAATCAATGGTTTCATTCCGCAATTCTAAAAACTGGACTGCTTGGTCGGGAATAATTCTGTAGATATATTTTGCGATATGCGGAGGTCCTTCAAAATAATCCGGGTTCGCAACAAGCACGATTTTTTCATCTGTTTTCCATTCTACAAATTTATATGGACCTGTGCCGATGGGTTTTCTGTTTGCGGGGTGAGTATTAAAATCACCGTATTGGAAAATATGTTTGGGAATAATTCCCATTCCCCACGAGATAAGACCCGGTGAAAACGGTTCTTTATAAGTAATTTTTATTTTATATGGATTTATTATTTCAAATTTTTTGACAAGTTCAAAATCGGATGAATAAGGTGTCTTTACTTTCGGGTCAACGAGTTTTTCGTAGGTGAATTTTACATCTTCCGCAGTGAATTGTTTGCCGTCGTGCCATTTGATATTTTTTTTTAAGTTGAAAATTATCGTTTTTCCGTCGGCAGAAACTGTCCACGATTCCGCCAAATCCCCGACGATATTTATGTTTTTGTCATATTTTACCAGACCGTTGAAAACAAAATTGTTTATGTCACTAGATGCGGAATCAGATGCTAATATCGGATTCAAATATGAAGCGTCCCCGATAGAGGACTCAACATAATAATCACCGAAGTTATTGTTACCAAAAATTTGTTTTACCCTGTTAGAAATCCGATGTCTTTGCGCATCGGCAGTCGTCTTTGGCGACTTATTTCTAACGGGGTTTACCGTTTCGGTTTTTTTGCAACCCATAAAACAAAAGACCAAAAATAAAAAGAACAATTTTTTTTTCATTTCAATATAACCGTTATGATTTCTTTTGGATTAAAATATTTTTCGCAAACAGTTTTTATGTCGGTAATAGATACCCTATCAATATCTTCAAGATATTGCTTATCATATTCGTAACCTTTCCCCATCGTTTCCCAAAAGCCAAGCCACCAGCATTGTCTTTGGATTGTTCTGTGGTCCAAAAGATAAGTTCCTTTTAAGTATTCTTTTGCGTTTTTCAGTTCGTCCTCGGTAATTTCAGTTAACTTTTTAATTTCGTCAACAAATATTTTTTCCACCGTCCCTACATTTTCTTTTGATGTTCCAGCATACAACACAAAATCACTTATTTCTTTCCTTGACGGATAAAACGAATCGCCTTCGTAGACCAGTCCGTTTTTTTCACGCAGCACATCAAAAAGCCGTGAACCCATTCCGCCGCCGAGCACGGCATTGATTACTTTTAGTGTGGCATATTCTTTTTGGTTTATATCAGGCGCCAAAAATCCAGAAAAAATATACGATTGTTGAAATTTGCCGGCGTATATTTTTTTTGATTGTTTGAGTAGTTCTATTTTCAGTTGTTCTTTTTTTGTTTTTTCAGTTGTTCCTATAATTTTTATATTACCGAAATATTTTTCTACAAGTTTTTTTGTAGTTTCAAAATCAACATCGCCGGTAACACATAAAACCATATTTGTCGTCTTAAAATGTTTTCTGTAATTATCAGAAATCTGCGAAGCGGTTAATGAGAAAACAGTTGTTTTATAGCCCTCAACCGGTTTGTGATAAGGATGATTTTTGAAAATCTGTTCGTTGAATTCATCGTAGGCAACATCAAAAATGCGGTCTGATTTTGACTTTATAGCGGCTATTGTTCTTGTTTTTTCTTTTTCAAATTCCTTTTCCGGAAAAGTCGGGTTGTTCACAACATCGGTAAAAATATCAAAAGCGGAAACAAAATTGTCCGACGGCACTATCATTGAGACCTCAGAAAAGTCGTTTGAACAACCGGCGAAAATTGTAGCTCCCAGCGATTCGGATTCAATTGCAATTTTTTCCGAAGTTCTATTTGCCGTTCCTTTCGTCAGCAATTGAACGGTGAGATTTGTTATTCCTGCTTCGTTATCCGTTTCAATAGCCGCCCCGCCTTTTACGAATAAGCTCACGCTTACCAAACCGATTTTCTTTTTTTCGCAATGGACTAAAGTAAAACCGTTGTCAAGTTGGATTTTAGTTGTTTGAGCGTAAAGGCAATGGAAAATAAGCCCAAGTGTCATTCCGAGTCCCACTATTCGCGGGATAAACTTCGCGAGGAATCTCGATTTTGGGATTGCTTTGGACTTCGTCCTCGCAATGACATTTATAATTTTTAATTTATAATTTTTAATTGTCTTCATGGACTGATAACCACCGTCGGAATGTTCGGAAAAATCAGATATTTTGAAATAACATTTTTTACATCTTCTCCCTCAACTTTTTTTATATTTTTTGTGTAATTATCGGTGATTTTTTTATTACCAAGCGCCGCATAAAATCCGAGTTCTTCCGCTTTGCCATCGGGTGTTTGCTCTTGTAAAAGTTTATCACGCATAAGAAGTGTCTTTGCCCTGTCAAGTTCTTCGTCCGTTACATTTTCAAATGTAAGTTGATTAAGTTCAATCAAAATTTTATTTGACACAGCGGATGCATTTTCCGGTGAACATTCCACATACACATAAAATAATCCTGGTCCCTTATGTGTGGCAAATGAAACAGAAACGGTATAGGCGAGTTTGGTCTCTTCAACAAGTTCTTTATAAAGCCGTGATGCCCTGCCCATTCCAAGAATATAGGATGCAACATCAAGCGGATACTGGTCTTTGCTTTTTATATTTGCCGCCGGAAAACCCATAATTATGTATGAATGAGAAACATCTTTTTTGATTGTTTTTTTATAGGGTCTTTCTCCAATCCCAGCATCTGTTGTAAAAATTTTTTCTTTTCGTTTTTTTGTTTTTTCTAATTTTCCAAAACTATTTTTTAGAAAAAAAAGCATTTTCTTTTTGTCAAAATTACCAGCAACGACGACGAAGATATTTTTTGGTGTATAAAAATTTTTATGAAACGACAGAAAATCATCCCTTTTTAATTTTGAAACCGTTTCTTCCGTCCCGATGACTCTTTGAGTATAACGAAAGAAGTTAAGATAGGCATGGCTATAAAATTCGTCAAAGAGTAATGATTGCGGATTGTCGTCTTTTCTTTTTATTTCTTCCAGTATAACCCTTCGCTCTTTTTCAATTTCTTCTTCGGGGAACAATGGGTTTAAAATAGCATCGGTGAGAATTTCGGCAGCTTGAATGGAATAACTACTCGGTACCATCGCATAAAAATATGTAAAGTCCTTTGAAGTTGCAGCGTTTATAATTCCGCCTAATTTTTCTATGTCGGGGGCAATTTGTTTTTGAGTTCGTGTAGGTGTTCCCTTAAAAATAAGATGTTCTATGAAATGAGAAATTCCGGAAATATTTTTGTCTTCGTTTGCTGCACCTGCGGAAATCCATATCTGGATTGCAGTTGTGTCGGCTGATGAGTCTGAATCAAAAACAACTGACACCCCATTTTTTAGTTTATTACTTTCAGCTGAATATAAAAAAGATACTGTTGTCAGTATCGCTAAATAACTGCTTAAAAAAAAACCGGGAATATTTTTCATTAAGTATCTATTTTTTCTTTTTGATTTTTTTCTTTGCTTTAAACGGTTTCTTGACGGATTTTTTTACTTTTGTTTTAACAGTTTTTTTCGGCATCCTTTGGTTTTTCATCATTTCGGAAATTAGTTCAACCGCTTTTTCTGCTTTAGATTTCTCCGCTGCTACAAACACCACTATATCTTTTTTGGAACATGAAAATTCTTTTTCAATCGCTATTTTTTCATCAGCGGTTATTCCGTAATGCGGAAGTTCGTCAGTTGAGATAAATCCGCCAGTACCCGCTTTTTTTGAAACTGCCGACTGAATCTTATCGGATAATTTTATATCTTTTACCAAGAGCCCCGCAATACCTGCAATTTTCACTCCGAGAACGACACTGCCTTTTGCAATCAGATTTCCGATAAGATTTGACGCTGTGTTTTTTAAAAGATTTGTAATATCTTTTACCATAACTACCTCCTTTCAAATCGCTGTGGTTATAAGTGTTTCAGTTGAAGAAATTCCTGGAATTGCTCGTATTTTATGGACTACTAACATTGTCAACTCCTGAATACTTCCTGCTTCCACATCTATTACTAAATCCCACCTGCCCAAAACCGCGCTTATGTGCGTGATACCCTTGATAATTCTCAATTTGTTAAGCGTCTGTTTTTCTTTTCCCGCAACAAGTTTTGCAAGTACTAATCCCGATGACATTGCCATTTTCTCACCCCCCATTAACACCAATTAAAAATGTAAAATTAAAAATTAAAATTTCAAGCCAATATCGGTAACAATAATTTTTCCGGAATGTTTTTTACCATCATTTTTAATAAGTCCTTTTTTTATCGCAACCATTGTGACGGTTAAGTTTGACTTTACCGCAACCCCTTGTTTTTTTCCCGTGTCCGCATCAATTCCTGACGGTATATCAACTGACACAACGGGTATTTTTACGGAATTTATTTTTCGGATAATTTTTCTATATGGTTCTCTGATTTTTCCTTTTGTGCCTGTTCCGAGCAATGCGTCAACAATTAAATCTGTTTTAATATTTTTCAGTGGTTTTGAAGATAACTGCACAACAGGTATTTTCATTTTTTTGAGAATTTGCAAATTTGTTAGCGCATCACCGATATATTTGTTTCTTTTTTGAACAATGAAGACAGTTACTTTT
>JACRDL010000047.1 GCA_016218625.1 Elusimicrobiota bacterium | reverse complement strand
GCCTTTAAGGAGTTAGTGGTGGTTTAATCCCACCGCCTATAAAGAAGGTGGTGGGGATAATTCAAAGAACAATTTCTTTACAAAGAACTTAGATTAATTTCTATCTAAGTCCTTGACATTCACATAGGAACCACAAGATTAACACGAGGTTTTCACAAGAAAAAAATCTATAAAATCTGTGTTAATCTGTGTAAATCTGTGGTTAATGGTTTAGTGTCGGTTCTGTGTATAAGTTCCGTGTTAGTTCAGTGTTTTTTATGAAAAATCCGCTTGTAATTGTTGAGTCGCCTACTAAAGCGAAGATGATAACAAGTTTTCTGAAAGGAAAATTTACCGTTATCGCTTCAATGGGGCACATCCGTGATTTGCCTCAAAGGACGCTCGGCGTAGATATAGAAAAAAATTTTAAACCCTCGTATCAGATTCTTCCGGGCAAAGAAGACACGATGAAAAGAATAATTTCCGCCGTGAAATCCGCCGATAATGTCTACATAGCGACCGATTATGACCGCGAGGGTGAAGCAATCGGATGGCATATTAGCACCGCCTGCGGCCTTGATATAAAAAAAATAAAAAGAATTGTTTTTCATGAAATTACCCAGTCGGCGATTGAGGATGCAGTAAAAAATCCCCGGCCGCTTAACTTAAATCTTGTTGATGCCCAGCAGTCAAGAAGAATTTTAGACCGTCTCGTCGGTTATCAGATAAGTCCGCTTTTAGGAAAAAATATAAGGAAAGGACTTTCAGCGGGAAGGGTTCAATCGGTTACGCTCCGTCTGATTATTGAAAGAGAAAACGAAATCAAAAATTTCAAGCCGCAGGAATACTGGACAATTTCCACGCAGCTCCAGAAAAACCAGAAATCCTTTAATGCGGATTTGGTTGCCAAGGGTGAAAAAAAATATTATTCTTCATCGGTCAGTCAGCTGTTTGATGAAAAATATACGGTAAAAATAACTTCGATAAAAACGGAGGCAGATGCTAATAAAATAATTGACGATATAAAAGGCGGCGAATTTGTAGTTTCGTCGGTAAAAAGAAGCGAAAGAATAAAAAATCCGCCTCCTCCGTTTATGACATCAACACTCCAGAGAGATGCGGTCAATAAATTGGGGTTCAGTTCAAACAGGACGATGGCTATCGCGCAAAAATTATATGAAAACGGGCTTATTACTTATATGAGAACCGATTCTTTGGATGTGTCAAAAGTTGCTCAAAAACAGGTCTCTGAGTATATCAATAAAAATTTTGGCAAAGAATATCTGCCTGCAAAAACGCGCATTTACAAAACAAAAAGCAAATCGGCGCAGGAAGCTCACGAAGCAATAAGACCGACCAATGTGGGAAAAACTGCCCAGACATTAAAACTTGAAACCGATGCATTTAAACTTTATGAACTTATATGGTTGAGATTTGTTGCCAGTCAGATGTCGTCGGCTATAATGAATTCCATCTCTGTGGACATAAAAGTTCACCCCGTTAGATTTTTGTCATCTAACGGGGCAGGGGAATATGTTTTCCGCGCTACCGGTTCATCAATAAAATTTGACGGCTATCTGAAAATCTACATTGAATCCGATGCAGATAAAGAAACCATGCTTCCTGATATGAATGAAGGGGATAAACTTGTGTCTGAAAAACTTATACCAAAGCAGCATTTTACCGACCCTCCGCCGAGATATAACGAGGCCTCGCTGATAAAAACGCTTGAGGAACGTGGAATAGGAAGACCGTCAACATATGCTCCGACCGTTTCAACCCTTAAAAACAGGGGATATGTGCAAGTTGAAAAAATGAAATTCGTGCCGCAGGAAGTTGGTTTTACCGTCATAGATATTCTAAAGAAATATTTTCCTGAAATTATTGACTTGAATTTTACTGCGGAAATGGAAGAAAAACTTGACAAAATTGCTGAAGGTAAAATTGAATGGACGAAAATGTTGTCTGATTTTTATACGCCTTTCTCTAAAACGCTGGATTGTGCAAAAGCAAGTATGGAAAATATCAAAAAAGTCGTCGAGACCGACGAAAAATGTTTAAAATGCGGATCGCCTATGGTCATTCGTGATGGCAGATTCGGCAAGTTTATGGCTTGCTCCAATTTTCCGAAATGCAAAAATACAATGTCTTTGGACAAAGAAGGTAAGAAAATTGTTCCCGAAAAATCGGATGAGGTATGTGAAAAATGCGGCAAGCCGATGTTGGTAAAATCGGGCCGCCGGGGGAAATTTCTCGCATGCAGCGGTTATCCCGAATGTAAAAATACAAAAAATATAGATAAAGGAAAAGATGACAGAGGCAATAGAAAATCAGCAACTACTTGAAAATATAGAAAAGTTCATACAGTTTTTGAAGATTCAGAAAAATATTTCGGAAAATACCGCTCTTGCTTACCGTCGGGATATAGAACAATTCAGCAGGTTTTTGGAGAAAAAAAACATAGATATAAAAAATGCCGATAAGTTCACCGTCAGGGATTATCTGGCAAATGTTCTTCAAGCAGTTTCCAAAAAATCCAGCATAATAAGAAAGATTGCAGCGTTAAGGGGATTTTTTAATTTCCTTGTTAAATGCAAAGTGCTTAAAATATCGCCGATGGATTTTGTGCTTACTCCGAAGGCAGAAAAACATCTCCCGAATTTTTTAACCGTCGGCGAAATAAATCTAATTCTGTCTTCGCCCAATATTTCAAAAATTTCCGGATTAAGAGACAGGGCAATTTTGGAATTATTGTATTCTTCGGGTTTAAGAATTTCGGAACTTACAACTCTGAGTAAAACTGATGTTGATTATTTTTCAGGCACGGTTAAAGTTATGGGCAAGGGGGGAAAGCAGCGGCTTGTTCCCGTCGGTGATATTGCTCTTAATACTATAAGAAAATATCTGAAAATGCGTAATGATATATCCTCCGTTTTGTTTGCCGGAAATAAATTACAAAAGTTATCGGCAAGATGCATCCAGAAAATGCTCAAAATTTATCTTAAAAAAGCAGGCATAACAAAAAAAATTACACCCCATTCGTTGAGACACACATTCGCCACTCATCTTCTTGATAACGGATGCGATATAAGAAGCGTTCAGGAAATGTTGGGGCATAAGAATCTTGCTACGACTCAGATTTACACTCACATAACCTCTCAGACGATGAAAAAGATTTATGACAAGGTTCATCCCCGGGCGTAAAAAACAAGCCACAGAATCACACAGAAAAAACACAGAAAAAAATTCAGTGAAGTTCTGTGACATTCTGTGGCTTATCTTGGATGTTCTATGCAGGAAAAAATAAGAATAGTTATGGAAGAAACCGGTTGCGACGAGGGGCAGGCGCAGATTGCCCTTGAGTCGTGCAATTACAACATATCAAAATCCATAACAAAGATTTTTGATTTACTCAAGGATATAGTCGTTGTAAAAGGTAAATTTTATACTTACGGAGTGCATCTTTACGGAATGATTATGATAATTTTGGATATAAACCACCGTCGGCATTTAAGGACACGCGCTCTTGTAACATATAATCCGAAAGTTTATGAAACGGATTTGCAGCAGAACTGGTATGAATACGATAAAAAACTTTACACGGCCCGGCTTTTGCCGGGAAGCATCCAGGATATGACGCTAAACATAGAAAAAAAAATCGTGGAGGAGATTTTGGATGAATACCAAGAGAGTTTTTTTGCGGCGGTAAAAAAAAATAATATCATGGAAGTTGCCGATATTTTGGAGGACATCTTGAAGGAGCCGCTAAAAACAGCGGTTAATTTTGAAATTCTATCGGAGGAACTTAATCTCACGCAATTCAAAAAGATATCCGACAGAATTTTTCCTCCGCAGATGGAGTTTGAATTTAAGGAATATGATTTCGGTTTGGTTGACCTTTTGACAATTGGTGTAATGCCGGTTACTTACGGCGATTTGACATTGCAAGCCGGGCATCTGATGCCCGGTGACGAAATCGCTGTTCTTATTAATGACACGCGGGATATAGCACAATATTTAAGCGGTCTTATAGGCGGAAGAAACATTTTCGGAGCCATTGCAATTCCGTGCAAAATTCATGAGATTACACGTTCAAAAAACGGCATTACAATTATGGTTCGTCTTGCCGCAGGTGTGGTGGGGCAGGCGACCGTAACAGATGATACGCCGATAAAAGTTGTGAAATGGGTGGGAAGAAGCGGATTTTTTAACCGCATTTTTTTCAGATTTTACTTGATTTTTTTAAAATTATTTGAGAAAATGAAAAAAACACTGAACAGACACAGAACAAGACACGAAACTGACACGGAATAGTTCCGTTTCAGTTCTGTGTATAAGTTCCGAGTCAGTTCCGTGCAATGAGCGAAGCGAATGGAGGGTAAAAATGAGTAATGTATCAATGAAGGGTTTGCTCGAAGCAGGTGTTCATTTCGGGCATCAGACAAGCCAGTGGAATCCCAAAATGGGAAAATTTATTTTCGGCCACCGTAACAAGATTCATATTATTGACCTTGCCAAGACGGTGAAGGAGTTGAAAAAGTCATGCAAGTTCGTAAGAGATGTTGCAGCCGCAGGTGCGTCCGTTCTTTTCGTCGGAACAAAGCAGCAGGCACAAGAGATTGTGAAAAATGAGGCGATAAGGTGCGGTGCCAATTATGTTGTATCCAGATGGTTGGGCGGTACTTTGACAAATTTTGAGACCATCAAAAAAAACATCGCACGGCTTAATGATTTGGAAAAAATGAAGTCGGACGGTATTCTTGAAAAACTTCCGAAAAAGGAAATATCCGTTTTGACGAAGGAGATGAAAAAACTGTCCATCGCCCTTTCGGGAATTAAGAATATGCAATCCTTACCCGGACTCATATTTGTCGTGGACCCCGTCAATGAAAAAACTGTGATAGCGGAAGCCCGCCGGCTTAAAATTCCGGTGGTTGCCGTCTGCGATACAAACAGCGACCCTGATTCGGTTGACCATTGTATTCCCGGAAACGATGACGCTATAAAATCCATATCACTGCTTGTAAGCGTCGTTGCGGATGCTGTTATAGAAGGTAAATCTGCTGTTAAGGTTGCAGGTGTTTCAGCGTCCTCAGGCGGACAAAATATATCGCCGGAGGAAAAGTTTTCTTCCGATGAAGAAATACCGCTGACTGAGGAAAAAGAAATTGTAAAAGAAGATGAAGGAACAATACAAAAGCAATAATTTATTGTATAGAAATTTGAAAAGCGCCACAGAAAAACACAGAAGGAACACAGAAAAAACTTCTGTGAAATTCTGTGAAATTCTGTGGCTTATTTTACGGAGGTAAAAAATGTCTCAAACATTAAAGATAACAGGCGAAATGGTTGCCCGTCTTCGTGAAAAAACAGGTTGCGGAATGATGGATTGCAAACATGCGCTCATAGAAACCGCCGGCGACGAGGAAAAGGCGGTTGCAAAATTAAGGGAAAAAGGAATTGCGACTGCTCTAAAAAAATCTTCAAGGACAGCCAAAGAGGGCTTAATATTTTCATATATCCATCCGGGGAACAAGTTAGGTGTTTTGTTAGAGTTGAACTGTGAGACCGATTTTGTTGCCAAGACGGAAGATTTCCAAGATCTCGGTAAAGAAATTTCCATGCAAATTGCGGCGGCCTCGCCTGCGGTTGTAGGAATTGAAAATATCCCCGCTGATGAACTGTCAAAAGAAAAAGAGATACTTAAAGCACAGGCGTTAAAGGAAGGCAAACCGGAAAAAATTCTTGATAAAATAATTACCGGCCGTCTTGATAAATTTTACGAAAGAATTTGTCTTCTTGAACAACCATATATCAGGGATACATCCGGCAAGAAAAAAGTAAAAGAACTTATAACGGATGCGGTTGCTAAAATCGGCGAAAATATTTCGGTAAAAAAATTTGCAAGATTTAAAATAGGCGAAGAATAAAAAACACTGAACAGACACAGAACAAGACACGAAACTGACACGGAATAGTTCCACTTCAGTTCTGTGTGTGAGTTCCGAGTCAGTTCCGTGCAATGAGCGAAGCGAGTATGTATAAAAAAATTATTATAAAACTTTCCGGTGAATCGCTTGGTAAAAACGGTGACGGGATTGATTTCTCATCAGTTGATAAAATAATCTCTGAAATAGTTCCTGTATATAAAAAAGGCGTTTCTATAGGAATTGTAATTGGCGGCGGCAACATCTGGCGTGGCGGCGTTAACGGTAAACTTATTGACAAAACGGCGGCGGATTATATAGGTATGACAACAACGCTTATTAACGGTATGGTTTTGGGCGAGAGATTAAAGTCAAAAAACATTCCTGCAAAAGTGTTTTCTTCATTCGGTGTGAGTAATTTTTTACAGCAGTTCACGCTTGAAAAAATAGATAATGCATGGAAAAATAGAAATATCGTTATTATGGTTGGTGGCACCGGCCGTCCTCATTTTACTACCGATACCGCTTCTGCAATTTTCGCCGTAGAATCAAAAGTAGAATTGCTCTTAAAAGCAACTAATGTTGACGGTTTATACGAGGATGACCCTAAAAAAAACCCGATGGCTAAATTTATTAAAAAAATTTCATATGACGATGCGATAAAAAAAAATCTTAAGATAATGGATATGGCGGCATTTTCATTATGTCGTCAACATAAAATTGAAATTATAATTCTCAATTTCAACAAAAGCGGGAATATATTAAAGGCGGTCTCAGGAAAAAATGTCGGCTCACTTATTCATCTGTAAGTGGTAAGGATTAAGTGATAAGGATTAAGAATTGGGCAGTAAAACTTAATCCTTAAAGCGAAGCGACTTAATCCTTAATCCTAAAGGGAGATTCCCTATTAGGAGTCAAGTAAAAAGTGAATATGGAAAAAAGTATTCTTGCACCCTGTTTCAAGGGTTTTTAACAAAAGGTCTTTGAAAAATAAATTTGAGTACTATCACCTTAATCCTTTATTAAATTTTAGT
>JACRDL010000046.1 GCA_016218625.1 Elusimicrobiota bacterium | reverse complement strand
AAAGTCCGTCATACTCGCCGATAATCCGCAAAAGTTCTTCCGGTTTCATTCCTGTCTTTACATCAACCGAAAATTCCGGATTCTTTTTCAGAACTTCTGTTCCTTCTTTTGCCAACGGATCACTTACAAGAATTTTTTTCATCCAGATCCTCCTTTCACGTTCTTTTCTACCTATCTGCAATTATCCGCTTTTTTTATAGGATACTCTCCTGTAAAACAAGCGAGACAAAAGTTATCCTTTTCCATTCCTGTTGCTTTTATCAATCCATCCAGAGATAAATAATGAAGTGTATCAACACCAAAAAATTCTTTTATCTCTTTAACTGATTTCCTTGATGCGATCAGTTCCGACATCTTTGGTGTATCAATTCCGTAAAAACACGGATGTTTTATCGGAGGTGAACTTATCCTGTGATGAATTTTTTTTACCCCCGCATTTCTCAACATCTTTATAAGTTTTCTACTTGTTGTGCCTCTGACAACTGAATCATCTACAAGAACAATCTTTTTTTCTTTTAATGTTTCGCATACAGGATTGTATTTTATCTTTGCTCCAAAGTTCCGAATCTCCTGCTTCGGCTCAATAAACGTTCTTCCTATATAATGATTTCTGATAAAACCAATTTCATACGGGATTTTTGATTCAGTAGAAAAACCAACAGCAGCAACATTGGCAGAATCAGGCACTGATATTACATTGTCCGCATTGGGTTGCGACTCTTTTGCCAATTCCTTCCCTAAATTTTTTCTAATAGTGTAAACAGATTTTCCAAAAACCAGTGAGTCGGGTCTAGCAAAATATATAAATTCAAATATGCAGAATGCATTTTTCCCGTTTTTAGAGAATCTGCGGGATTTCAATTCATCGTCAGAAATAGAAACAATCTCACCCGGTTCAACATCCCTTACATATTTTGCCCCAACAAGATCAAATGCGCAACTTTCTGAAGAAACAATATATGAATTTTTCAGTTTCCCAATGCACAATGGTCTAAAACCATATGGGTCTCTTACAGCAATCAATTTTTTACCAGATAAAAATAAAAGTGAATATGCACCTTTAACATGTAAAAGTGCATCAATTATTTTTTCTTCAATCGTTTTTTTCTTTGATTTTGCTACGAGATGAAGAATTACTTCGGTATCCGTGGATGTCTGGAATATTGAACCGTCTCTTTCTAATTTGTTCTTTAATAATTCAGCATTACAAAGATTACCATTGTGGGCAATTGCAAGATTTCCATCTACAAAATTTATTGCAAACGGCTGGGCGTTTGTTATGGATGAAGAACCAAAGGTTGAGTATCGGACATGACCGACTGCATTAAAACCTTTTAGTCGACTAAAATCCTTTTTCAGAAAAACATCTGAAACAAGTCCGTTGCCGACTTTATTGGAAAATTTCTTTCCATCAGAAGAAATAATCCCTGCAGATTCCTGCCCCCGATGCTGAAGAGCATAGAGTCCCAGATATGTCAATTTTGCAGATTCATTATTATTACAAACTCCGAAAATCCCACACATACAAGAAACACTCCATAACCACGAATTACACGAATTTATATTCATTGGTGTTCATTAGTGTTTATTCGTGGTTTATTTCGTCACTTAAAATTGACGATTACAAATTTTCTTTTGCATAATCCACAGCGTTTTTTAAAATCTGCAGACCATATGGCTCAATATTTCTGTTCCTTGTCCAAAAAGGATAATGATATTTTATTGTAAATCTTTCAGGATGAGGCATTAAACCGAAAACATTTCCTTCGGGATTCATTATCCCTGCAATATTATCTAATGAACCGTTTGGATTATACGGATAACCTTTTTCCTGCCCATTTTCATCAACATATTTGAGGATTATCAATGATCTTTCTTTAAGTTTTTTGAGTATATCTTTATCACAGACAAATTTTCCTTCGCCATGAGCAACAGGAAGTTGAATTATCTCTGGCAAATTTTTTAACCAGAAATTTTTCATTTTTAATTTTTCATTTTTAATTGTTTTTAGATACACCCACCTGCATTCAAATTTCCCTGAATCATTATATGTCAGAGTAGTAATCTGATTATTATCTATAAAAGGAAGGAATCCGGATTTTACAAGAACCTGAAAACCATTACAGATTCCAATTATAAGTTTTCCTGCTTTTGCAAATTTCGTTATTTCATTTTTCATCCTATATTTTAATTTATTCGCAAAAATCTTGCCGGCGGAAATATCATCACCATATGAAAATCCGCCAGGGATTGCAAGAATTTTATATTCTGAGAATTTTTTTTCTTTTCTTAAAAATCTGTTTATATGGACAATATCCGAACTTGCACCTGCTAAATTAAATCCAAGTGCTGTCTCAACATCATTGTTTGTTCCGGCAGTTTTTAAGACCAGCACCTTAACTTTTTTCATTTTTTGTAACCACAGATTTCACAGATTTTCACAGATTAAAAACGCTTACCACTGAAGCACTGAATTACGGAAACACTGAAATTTTTCCGTGTCTCTGTTCTGGAGCCTGTCCCCGAATGGTTCTATCGGGGATTTTTCCGTGGTATGTCTTATCAGCGTTTATCCGCGTTGCTTTTACAAAATCAACAAATAACGGATGCGGTTTCAACGGCCTTGATTTAAACTCCGGATGATACTGTGTAGCAACAAACCATGGATGATTTTTTAATTCTACAACTTCAACAAGATCATTGTATTGACCGGCAATCAAAAGCCCACGCGACGTTAAAGCTTCTTTATATTTATTATTAAACTCGTAGCGATGCCTGTGCCTTTCGAAAATCTTTCTTGCTTTGTATGCGTTATACGCGATTGTATCCATACTTAAAACGCACGGGTAACTTCCGAGACGCATAGTACCGCCTTTCATTTTGATTTTCTTCTGCGATAGCAACAAATCAATTACCGGATGAGGTGTTTTTGAATTAAATTCTGTGCTATTAGCATTCTTCATGCCACACACATTCCTGGCAAATTCAATTACAGCACATTGCATCCCAAGACATATTCCCAGAAACGGAACATTGTTCTCCCTTGCATACTTTGCTACATTTATTTTTCCCTCGATTCCTCTCTCTCCAAATCCACCGGGAAGAATTATGCCCCCCACCGTTTCCAATTCTTTACTGATTGAGCTACTTTCTGCATTCACATATTTTATTTTGACATCTACCTTGTTGGCAAAACCGGCGTGAACCAACGCCGAACATATACTCTTATATGCATCCTTTAATCCGGTATATTTTCCAGCAATGGCAATTTCAACCTTCTTTTTGAAACCTTTCTTGCTCTCAACCATTTTTTTCCAACTTTTCAGATCATGTTTTTTAGGAGAAATCTTTAAGTGCTTAAGGATGATATCATCCAGCCCCTGTTCTCTCAATATAAGCGGTATGGCGTAAATGTTGCTTGCACCGACATCTATTTCTTCTATTACCGCTTCCTTTTTAACATTACAGAATAAGGATATTTTTGATTTAATTTCTTCTGTCAAAGGTTTTTCCGTCCTTGCTATTATAATATCCGGCTCCACTCCGATTTCCCTAAGTTT
>JACRDL010000045.1 GCA_016218625.1 Elusimicrobiota bacterium | reverse complement strand
CTAATTTTGATATTATTTCTGATGCTGATATTTCAAAGGTCGAATCTTGGCTCAACAACAGACCGAGAAAATGTCTCGGGTTCTCTACTCCAAACGAGGTTTTCAATTCGCACTGTTGCACTTAATGGTTGAATTCACCGACAGGTTAAAAATTAAAATTAAAGGTTAAAGGTAGTGGCAGGGTCTCCCTGCCTAAATGTAGTTGCTCAATTTTATTGAGCGCCATTATGCCTGATAAATCAGGCAACTACAAAACAGCGAGGAGACCTCGCTACTACAAAGGCATTATTTCTTCTTGAATTTGAGGAGGAGTTCGTCGTCACCGGTTGATGAGGTGACTTTCACTTTGAGGTTTTTTGTTTTGGCTGGGATGGCTGTTATACTGATTTGTCCGGCTGTGTAGCCGTCTGATGAGGCAATAATTGAACTGACGCCGGCTGCAGATGTTTTTGCGAAAAGTTTTATGACACCTTCTGAGACACCTTCTGTTTTGAGTTCGTTGATCCAATTTGCACCGTCGGAAGAAAAGGACATTTCTGCTATATCAGATTTAATTGTGATCTCGGGCTTTGCCGTTTTGTCCAATTTATTATCCGCATCATAAACAGAAACCGCTATTTCAAATGCTTTATCCGTAACCGGTTTTGCGGTTTTCGTTTCTATTTTAAGTGAGCCCTTGGACACTATTTCGTCGTCCCATTTTTTCTCTTCTCCTTCGCTGTCTTTCGGCGGCTCAGGCACACCTTCATCCCCTGCCGATGCTTCTTTCCCTTCTTTCACGTTCACATTTCCGAATTTATTTTTTAAGTTGACCATACCCTTGTAGACCTTAAGTTTCAGTTTACCTGCCCCGTAATTTACATCAAACTCCGTTCCTCTTACCGCAACAATTGCAACGGGCGTGTGAATTTCAAATTTTGTTTTGGGACGCACTTTTGACCAAATCTGTCCCGCTTTCATTTTTATCTGTGAAGATATTTTTTCAATTGAACTGTTTACATCAAAAGAAAACTCCGTATTTTGGTTTAGTTTTATTACCACGCCATTTGTTAAAGTTATCGCTGCCTGAGAGTTTTTCAATGTTTTTACCGTGTCGCCTTCGTAAAGAAACGCCCCGACTTTTGACGGCTGCCAGATGTTTTTCTGATAGGGCAATACATGGACATCTTCCTTTATGGTTGTAATAACGCCTGCCATCTGGGCAGAATGGAGACAGTTGATAGTTGATAGTTCATAGTTCATAGTTAAAAGCAAAATCAACAAGATTCTACGAACTATGAACTCCGAACTCCGAACTCCGAACTTTCTATTTTTCATTTTTTTACTCCGCTGTGATTTCCGCACCGACTATCTTTGCATTGCCTTCTTCCAATTCGGAAATTATTTTATTGACATCCGCTTTTGTTTCTACGCCAGATATTTCGTAACCGTCTAATTGAGATAATATTTTTTCGTCTTTGATGAACTCTTTCAGTTTTGCCCACAATTTTTTTGAGTCCTTTGAGTAGTCAGCAACTTCCTCTTTTTTGACAACCAACTTTATATCCTTTATCTCAGTTTTTCCGTCCTTTAACTCAACCGGGATTTCCACATTTTCATAAGTATCGTTTTTGACCGACAGAACATAATCGCCTTCGGGCACATCTAAAAACTTATAATAACCGTTTTTATCGGAAACAATGTTTTGGTATTCCCCAAGTTTGCCATTTTTGTCTTTTTTCAGAAGAACAATCTCCATTTCCGCGAGTCCTTTTTTATTTTCATCAGCCACAAGCCCTTTGATAATTCCGGCAGCAGGCGCCTCTTCCTGTTTGGCGATTTCAACCGATTGCAGTTTGAAATCAACATTCGTATATGCTTTTAATTTGTCCACTTTAACAATGCTTTCCGCTTCAATATATCCGCTTGCAGAGACGGTAAGTTTGTATTCTCCGAGCGATAAATCGTCCAGTTTATACTCGCCGCCATAGTTTGTCAGAACCGTTCCTTTTGAAGGACCATCGTACTTGATAACGACATCGGGAAGTTTTTTGCCGTCCATAGTCATCACCGTGCCCAGTATCTTCGCTTTTTCAACTACTGCAGGAGCGGTTGAAACAACAACAGGCGTAAAGATATTTATCTGCTTAGTCAAACTATTATTTTTTACATTATCATCCTCAAAAGTCAAAGACGCCATCGCGATAACCAGCCCCGAAATATTTGTCAGGAAATTGAGCGATTTTGTCTCACCCACGGAAATCATGTCTATGTTTTGAGTGCCGACAAGCATACCGTTTAAGTATAATGAGAGCGGAATTGAGTTCTCCTGTTTCCCGCCCTGATTTTTTATGCTGACTGTCACTTTCGGCTGATAAGGCGTCGGAATAATATCCAAAACAATTAGGTCTTTTGCGGTAATGGTTATCGCTGTTGACTTTATAGTAAAATTTGAAGGCGACGACATTTTTGCGACTATGTTTCCTGCGGCATCCAGCCCCTCAACTTTCCAGTAATAGACGGTGCCGGCGGAAAGTTTCTGCCTCACATCAACGGGATTATCGGGATAACTGAACTGCAAAAGCGCCGTTTCGTCGGTAAGTATAGTATTGAAAAATGCCGCATCAAGAGCCACATATATTTTGTATTTTGCAGCGCCGGATGCCACCCACCTGAAAACAAGTGGTTTATCAGTTAAGTCCCGAGCGTAATTTGAAGGGTATGTCGGCGTGATGTTAGGAGCGTAGACGGAAAAAGATGCCTCTTTTGAAACGGTGTTTGCAGTGACGACTAATTTGTAATTCCCGCTGGTTGAGAAAAAATTAGTGATGGGAATATATTTCACCGACGAGCCGCCGGAACCTATAGTTCCCGGAATTGAATTGCCTGTGTGAGTAAACCTAACAACTCCGGCGGGGTCATATATTGCAAACTTAAAAGAGATTCTGTCAACTACGGCGGAATTATACACCGTTACATTGAAATTTAATTTTTCTGTATTGGAATAGTTGCTTCTTACAGCACCTAATTGGTCTGTCACAGACACGGATTTTATTTCTAACCCATAAATGTAGCCGCAGAGTCCCGATATAATCATCGGGATAAACGCCGCTCTGCCAAGCAAAGCTATCGCTTTGCCGCTACTAATAAAATTAGAAATTATTTTTTTCATTTTATCACCGCTATTTTTTTCTTCACCGTCGCTTTTTCGCCGTCATCGCCGGTCTCTTTAAGTTCAAGAATGTAGATATAAATTCCGGAAGCAACTTCTGAACCGTCGTCGTTTTCTAAATTCCACGGAATTTTATAATTAGAACCTTTTCGGAAATCAGAACCGTCACCTTTAATTGTTTTTACAAGTTCACTTGCGATATTATAGATTCTCAAAGTTGCAGTGTGGTTGGTATTTGCTTTATATCGTACTGTTACAGAGTCCTTGCACGGATTCGGATATGCATAAACTTCGCTGTCCTGAAGTCCCAGCGCCCACCTGAAATTAAGCATTATCTTTTCGCCTTCGGCAACTTTTATTTCAGACGGCTCGGACATCTGAACGCCGTTAAACGCTCTCACAACATATTTTCCGGGCAGTAAATTGGGTATCGTGTAATTGCCGGAAGTGTCCGCATCTATTTTCGCTATCACCCTTCCTCTCTGTAAAAGTTCAACAAACGGCTGTTGAGCTGGGGCAAATCTCCCTGTTACAAAATTCGCTTTGCTTCCGAGCGTAATTTTGCCAGACAGGAACGCCACATCATACTTTATTTCAAGCGTGAATAAAACATCCTTGCTGTTTTCGGGAATGTCCGTTTTATAAACCACCGACTCAATTTCGTTGACAAGCCAACTGCACTTAACTTGATAAATCCCGTCGTCAAGATTCTCAAACAAATAACTGCCATCGTCGGACTTATTAAATGTCTCTGCTATTTTTATTGTGCCATCATTATTGAACAATTGTACTAAAACCGGAAACGCGACAGTTCCGTTCGCCTGAGTCACTTTTCCTGAAATCGGCCCTTTGATGACAGAGTTAAGCGTCTGAACCGTAAGTTCCGCAGGACCCGTTTTAATACTTTCCGCATTAACCGAATACAGACGGTAATAGTATGTCGTAAGTTGCGCCAATCCCGTATCCAAATGAACAGTTGTAGTGGCTTGATTTATCAAGCCGAATGAAGCATTATCAGTAGAACGATATAGTTCGTAAATTGTAGCGGGCGAATTGCTATTCGCCGACCAAGAAAGTGAAATCCAGTTGAAGTCCTTTGAAGAACAGAGAAAACTTGTCGGAGTACTTGCAAGTGTGTATTTTGAAACAACGGTTGATGTACTTATTCCGCCGGCGTTATATGCTTCCAAATAACGGCTGTATTGCGTGTTCGGTGTAAGCCCGGTTTCGGAATAACTTACAACATCAGCCGAAAGTGAGGATACAAATCCCCCAGTGCTGGTTTGCAAATAATATCCCTGTTCGTTTGCAACATCAGTCCATACCCATTTGATTGACGAATTCGTCACTTCAGTTGCCGCAAGACCCGTCGGTGCATCGGGTGCACTGACAGGTGCTGGCAGTGTAACTGTTTGTATTGTTACATCAAAATTAGTCGGAATTCCATCGCCATTTCTGGCTCTGACTCGGAAATAATACTCAGTATTCGGACTCAAACTTGTCCAGTTGTAACTCAATACATTCGTCCCGCCGTCCTCTACTATGTTCCCAAAATCACTACTCGTTGCCCGCTGCACAAAGAAATCAGTCCAAGCAGGATTGCTATTTGATGACCAAGTCAACGAAATCACCACAGAGGACACAGAGACCACAGAGGTTCCTGAAGGTGGATTGGCTGATGTATAATATGTAGCCGCAGTGCTTGCACTGCTTCCATTTGCATTATATGATTCCACATAACGATAGTATGAAGTATTCACAGATAGCCCGCTCTCAAGATAATATGTCGTATTCACTGATAACTCCGCTACTAATCCGCCTGTTGAATTCCTTAACCTGAACCCTGACTCGTTAGTTGAATTATCAAACCAACCCCAGTACAGATAATTTGTGCCTCTATCTGAAATTGTAAATGCAGTCGGTGCATTCGGTGGTTGTAAGTATGTGAACTTGATTCTAGCTCCAGGTGTTTCAACATTGTTCGCTAAATCAGTTGCTTTGCTTATTATTTGATATGATGTGTTATCGGTTAAATCACCATTTGTAATCCCTGTGTATTGCCACGGATTTGTGCCCGTCGCTGATAGCCATGTCTCTACACTCCAACCAGCACCACCTGTCCAGTATTGATTATCAGAAAGTCGCATAAATGCGACCTCTACCTTGTTCAGCCCTACATTGTCAGTTGCTGTCCCCGAAATCGTGCCAAGCGAACTTATTGTAGAACCATCCGCAGGATTTACTACCGCAGATGTCGGCGCAGTTGTATCATATGTAAATGTATTTGTAGAGTATGCAGTGGACCAGTTGTCTGATGAATCCTTTGATTTTGCTATTACTGTATATGATGAACCACTCACCCAAGAAGGAACACTTGTATAAGTCCATGAAGATGGATACAGCGTCGCACCAAGCCATATTGATGGTACTGTCCACGCACTAACACCATCCCAATCCTGCGAACCATCACTTATCCGTATCGTTACCGACGACACGGAAACATTATCCGCAGCAGTGCCGGAAATTGAGGTAAGTGAGTTTTTGTAAGAATTGTTTGCCGGCTCTATTATCGCCACCGTCGGCGGCGTGCTTTCCGTATTCACTGTTATACTCGGTGAAATATCCTGTGTTAATGTAGAACTTACATCACTCGCTGTGATTGTCGTATTGCCAAGTGTAATAAGTGTTACCATGAATGTGGTTGTGCCGTTTTGTAGTTGCCGATTTATCGGCTCTGTATCCACCGGGTCGCTTGTTACAATTTTAACCGTCGGCTGTGTTGAGGTAACAAGATTCCAATAACTATCAACAACATTCACTGTGATATTGAAAGCGGCGCCTGATTGCTGATTGTTCGGTGTGCCCGTCTTACCTGTTGCAGAGCCAGAAACTACTGTTTCACCGGGAACGAGCACTTGTAATTTGCTGGGTAACCCAGCAACTACATTAAGATACGAACTGCCGGCAGTAATCCCGGTTGCACTCGCAGTTACCGACGACACCTTCGCCGTTACAAGCGTTATATCAAATGTTGTTGTCCCGTTCTGTAGTTGCCGATTTATCGGCTCCGTGTCGTAATTATCTGTTGTCGTTACGGTTGTTATCTGATTTGCTGTCGGGTCTATCCAGTTAGTAATCCCAACAGCATTAACTGTGATTGTGAATGAAACCCCCGCTGTTTGGCTCGTCGGTGCCCCCGCTTTGCCTACACCATCCGTAAATGTCTCGCCAGGCGCAACCACCACAAGTTTTGACGCCTGTGCCTTAAGTGTTTGAGTTGATATTGTTATATCATCATCAGTTTGAACCAAATCCTCATTCATTGCATGAACTCTGAAATAGTATGTTGTGTTTGCCAATAAATTGGCAACGACATAAGATGTTGTTGAAGCACCTACAGCTGTGTAATTATAAAAGTCCGATACGCTTGAAGACCAGACATCGTAACCGGTACCGGGTTCAGGGTTGCCGTTCGGCTGCCAATCAAGTTCTACGCTGTATGATGAGCGGGCAATTATTTTTGTCCCTTTCGGCACAGCCGCAGCGGTGTATGATGAAATTACGGCTGACCAACTGCTTCCGCCGGCATTGACCGCTTCCGCATACCTTGTGTATTGAGTATTTGTTGAAAGATTTATTTCAAACCAACTCGTCGTTAAGCCGGTGCCGGTCAATGGTCCTAAATTATTTGACAGCCGCATTGAAACATTTGCGCCGCTGGAAATATACAGCCCTGTCTCATTTGTAGCATTATCCGTGAACTGCCACTGGATTGATGTCGTGCCTAATAACGAGACCTTCAGATTTGACGGCGCCGCAACGGGTTGCTGGATTGTAAAGTTTGAAGTTGAATTGCTGTATATCGCAGAATAATTCAATGCAGATACGCGAACCTTCACAGTGGCTGAAACATCATTCGGAATTGTCCAGTTGTAACTTCCGAAACTCGCCGAGGTTGACACATTCGCTATAAAAATACCCGCTGTGGCGAAATCGTCTTTTGAATACTCAAGTCGGACATTTTTGATTGACCCATTTGTATTCCACAAAATCGGCGTTGATGTCCCAACCACATAAATTTCGCCGCCGGCCGGTTTAACAACCGAAATTGAATCGCCCGGCTGCCAGAAAACCCTGTCGTTATTGTCCCATTCGTAGGCAGCGCCTGCTTTTGCACCGGTTGCATCCTGCATCACTACAATTCCGCTGGTTAAATTAGGTGCATTAACATTTGTATTCACAGTTGAATCAAACTGATGTCCGGTGAATGTAAAAGTTCCCGGAATAGTTGTATAACCAAGTGTAATCGCCCTACTTGTTGATACTAATGATTTAAAGTTCACATTGTTCAAATTGACAATTTTTGTATCGCTTGATATAAACAGTGCGTCATCCTCCCAACATGGCGACTCAAAAGTAGCGCCTGTTATGTTGAGAGTGGAAGCATAGCACTTGAATGTGTATCGTGTGCCGCCGGGATTGGTTGAAGTAATTAAATTATTTGATGATTGCGAAATGAAAAATCCGCCGCTGTCAACATTCAGATAATTTGCTCCCGGCACTCCGAGTTTAAGAACAGGGTTGGGTGTGGCATTAGGTAGTAAAAGCGTGCCTCCGTTCAGCACATTAACCGCACCTACAAGCGTAGTCGTGGACGAGCCGATGTCCAGCCGTGACTGAATACCGCTGATGGTTGTATTGCCTTGAATCGTATGAATTGTAGAACCCATATTAAGTGTGCCGGAATTAACTTTCAGCCACCCGCCGATATTTAAAGAAGTAAGTGCGGTCACGATATCAGTTATTGATGGTTTCTGTATCGTTACGTTATTAAATGTTGATGACGCCACTGTCCAGATTGACCCATTACCAGAATATGTCTCAAATGTTACTGTTGAGCCGCTATTTATAAAAGTTCCCGAACTGGTGAAACTTTCTCGAAGTTGCAGATTTAGTCCTGTTGCATCAACTGAACAGCCCGGGTCTATATTAATAGATCTGAGCAATGGTGTTGCAGTAAATTTTAATACGGCGGGATTTTTTACAATAATGATATCTCCACTGGTGTGACCAATTTGTTGTGTTATGCCGTCATATATCCATTTAGAACTTCCGCCATAACTCGCGCCGGATAATACAGAAACTTTACCTGCAAAATTATAAGTATAGTTTCCAAAATCAAACGAACCCGTCCCTGCGTGCGTAAAATCACCGTTTATATCTAAATTAGAAAGCGGTCTCAAAGTACTACCGGTGATTCCTGTATTTTTTAAACAGTAGAAAGAAGTGCCTGCTAATACAGAAATTGTTCGTAATCCTGAACCGTCAAATGTTATTGTGGATGTGTTCGCTTCAAACCCGCCGCCGGTCTGAGTGAAATTGCTTGAAATAAAGTGTTCAAAATTACCTGCGACAAATGTTCCGCTCTGAATCGTAAAGTCTCCATTGATGTCAAGTGCCCCATATGGGACAACGGAAAAGCCATTATTGATTCTTAAATTGGCGAAGTTTTGAGGTAAGTTGCTGAGAAAATTGATGTCCTGAGGGGACCCCGTTCCTCCGGCGAATGTCACCGTTGATGACCCCGCTAAAAATGTTCCTCCGCTTAGCATGTTCCAACTGCCTGTTTTTAGTGTGATTTGTTTGCTGGCTGAATCCAGTTTCCCGCCATTTTCAATTCTGATACCGCCGACAGTGATGTCCGACTGAAGAGTAATTGTCGCACCGGTAAGAACATAAAAATCATTGCATATCTGCTGGCTGGTGGCCGTTGACACGACAACTTTGTTTCCTTTCATATTAAGAGCACCGGATGTATTATAATCAAGCGTCCCATAATTATAAATCCCGCCGCCGTCAAAGGAGGAAATGTTGATTTGATAACTTGTATTGCCAAGTTTCGCACCGTCTTCTATCGTCAAAGAATAAAGGTTGGATGTGTTGGCATTTAAGGTTACTGCCCACGACGGTTTTAGAAAGACCGCATCGCCATCAAGCGGCTGCTGTCCGCCTGACCATGTCGCAGCATCTGTCCAGTTGCCAGATGAAATCGTTTTTTTCGTTTTATATGTGAATGTGATGCCGGCACCGGGTGTTTCATTATTATTTAAGGTATCAACTGCAAAAGTACGAATCTGGTAGGATGTGCCGGGTGTAAGATATGCATCGGTAAGAGGCGTATATGTCCACCATGATGGATAAGTTGAAGAAGCAGCATTCCACATAACAGTAGTCCAAACTTTGCTAACACCATCCCAATACTGCCCATCTGAAAATCGTTTTATCTGTATATTAACGTTACCTACACTGTAATTATCAGCACAGGTGCCGGAAATTGTTGTAAGCGTTTGCACATTTATAGCATCAACAGGACTTGAAACCCCGGAGGTCGGCGGAACGGTGTCTTTCATCACATAAAAAACATCGTTGACAGTTGTAGTATTTCCTGCGACATCCCAGACGCGAACGGAAACATAGTTGGTGGTTGGAAGCGATTGAAGTGCCGCAAAATTAACCTGCCAATCTGTAGTATAGGAGCTTGCTCCTATGTTCACCGCTATATTTGTCCACGGAATGATTTCCGTTCCGCCGCCGGAAATAGACGGCAGCGTTGTCACCCTGTATTGAATCGTATCCAACTTGTCATTATCATTAAAATCAACATTATAAGCCGTCCCCCCCGCGTTCCTTACAACATCATCCCCGCCTTGCAAATCCGTAATCGTCGGCGGAGTAGCATCCCATTTTATTTGCGCTCCGTTTGTTTCATAATCATAATTTTCGCCCGCCCTTACTCCCGACCAGTTGAGGAACGTCCAGTTGATACCCGCACCATCGGCTTTGACATTATAGTCCGCGGGAGCATTAAATTTACAACCGTAAAATGTCTTGTTTGATGTTATTCCGTTCACATTGATACAACTTGAACCGGCGCCGCCCTGACTGTTATCAAAAGTGCCGGTGCTTAAATCAACGACATTCGCATTCGGATAAATCTCCAGACCGGATGATTTCAAATTGAAAATATCATAATTGCTCAAATTAAGCGTGCCTGACGATTGAAATCCGTAATAAGTGCTTCCGACTGCATTTGTGGAAATTGTGGGATTAGCAGAAGTGCCGAGCATCTGGATTGTCCCGCCGTTATCAACGGTAAGTTTTGTCCCGATCGGCGAATCGCTGAATTCCAGTTTTTTCTGAACATTCATATCAGCGGAAGAAGAAATCGTTACAAAATAAAACGCATCATTTAATATGAAAGTGCCGTTTGCTGCAAAACTCACTCCTCTTGTTGTGCTTGTATAAGGCACTCCTGCAGCAGATGCCGTGCCATCATTTGTAAGAACAGACCAAGTTCCTCTTCGGACATCAAAAGACGACCCATTAAATTTCACTTCCCAGAATTCTGTCAGCGTTTGACTGCTAATAGTCGTCGGATATGTAATTGAACCGGTGCCTGATAATGTAGAATTCGGCAGGGTTGCGGTTGAAACATATAAGGGTTCTGCGTAATTGAATTTCTGGAGTGACAGGGCTTGCCCTGTTCCAATATGGTAATCGCCCCAAATCTTCGTCGTCCCCTGTGTCCCGTCCTGATTATACGAAACAAGATATGACCCCGCAGTATTTATTCCTGTCGTATTGACTTTCGTTGAAGAATATAAATTACAATTTTTTAAGGTTAGTTTGGAAACAGAACCATTGATATACTGAATATCACTATTTGTGTTATTGCTCAATTCACATTTCACTGCTGTATTATTTATGGAATTATTACCTGAAACAATGCCACTTTGAGCATTTGAGTAACAATTGTTATTGCTCATTATGTTATTAGAACTGCCAACAAAGTAAATGCCGTATAGAGTATTTGAATAACAACTGTTATTGTTCAAAGTATTGTTGGAACTGGAATCAATGTAAATGCCATTTTGAGAGTTTGAGTAACAACTGTTATTGCTTATAGTGTTGTTGGAACTGTTGTAAAAATAAATGCCATAATAAGAATTTGCATAGATACTATTATTGCTTATTGTATTGTTGGAACTGTTGTAAAAGTAAATGCCATATTGAGTATTTGAGTAACAATTGTTATTGCTTATTGTGTTGCTGGAACTGGAGTTAAGATAAATGCCAATATACCCATTATGAATACTGCAATAATTGATTTTTCCTCTTGTTCCGGCACCATCAAAAGTTATTCCCCCTTTTGATGTAGCATCCACTCCAACGCTGCTTACTTCTACATAATACATATTAAAATTTGCTTCTGTTAGTGAAAGGTTTCGGATGTATGTTTTGTATGACGGGTTGTCTGATGCGATTAGGCAATTTCTCGTTGATGGCGTTGTTGTGGTGTTGCCCTGAACATCAAACTTTCCGCCGTTATTGACGATTATTCCATACTGACCGGCAGTATCGCACCTGATTTTCAGTGTTGAAATATAACCCGTATTCGGCGGCATCAAAAATTGACCTCCATTCTGGATGTCAATGTTACCCGCTACAACCATTGACCGATTGGCAACCGCTCCGTCAAACTGCAAAGTTCCCAAAATTGTAAGTGTTGAGCAAGTAACCGACGCATTAGTCGTGCTAAAAGTAACTGTATTACCGCTTTTAATTTCTACTCCCTGATTTGCCCACGGAACCGCATTCCCTTCCCATGTGCCCGGAACATTCCAATTCCCGGTAAACATTGATTTGGCAATGAACGGTATATAAAGGAAGGCGGCGGTGTTGACGCCTGAAACATCCGCAGAGGAGTTCCAAACCGATATGTTGTTGACATCGTCTTTTGACTTGATTGCAAAGTAGTATGTCGCCCCTGGCGACAAGTTGTAAAGCGTTGTGGTGCATGCGGTCAGCGGTGCAAGATTACTCGTTGAAATACTTATTGATGTCATTTGCGGCGGCGGAGAATAATAATTGGCGTTCGTTATTATTCCGCCTGTGGTGTATTCAATTTCAAACTGCCCCGTTAAATTGCCGACCGTTCCGTCATCACCTGGCGATGTCCATTGTAAAACAATTTGTCCCGCATTCGCTCCCTTTAACGCGGTCAAATTACTAATCCCCGCCGGTGGTGTGTTGTCAGGTTTTGCTTGTGCAGTTGCATCATTAGATAGGTCAGACCAACTTGGTGTTTCATCGCCTGTCCAAATTCTAATGTAATAAGTTGCCCCTCCTATTAAACCGGTTAGGGTATATGATTGTAAACTTCCTGGCGAAACAGCAGAAGTTGAAATGGTAAGATTGGCTGAAGCAGTTGACCAATTAATCGAATATGATGAGTACTGAATTTTGTATTGACTGCCTGATGGAAGTGAGTCCAAATCATAATTAGCGCCAGGACTTGTCCAACTTAATTTTATCTCATTAAAATTTTGACCTGTAAGTGCTGAAAGATTTGTAATAGCATCAGGTTCGGGATTATTAGCAAAACCAATATCTTCGTTAGGGTATCCCCAATACCACATTACATAACCAGTAGTAGCATCTTTAAGAAAATTTGCCATGACTGATCTTTGAGCATCCCATGCTGATGGTCCGCCCACCAAAACAGGATTGTTGGATTTTTTCACCCAGTTTATACCATCAGTAGATTCTGCATATCTTATATTATTATCTGCTTTGTCGTAAAGCATTCTGTATTTTGCGGTTGCGGTATCAAATATAACACTAACATCTTCTATATTTACTTCCTCACCGTTTGGGGAAAGAACAGGATTTCCTGAATATTTTTCCCAGTTGTATCCATCTGTTGAGGTTGAACGACATACCGAATTAACACTTCCATTATAACCAATATACCACATAATAAACTGGCTGTCTTTATAGATTACACTTGGATTTGTAGCCATTTGAGAATCTGGCGACCCCGCGAGGCCTGTACTTAAGACAGGATTATTATAATGTGGTGACCAGTTGTACAGATTCGTACTTGTAGAAACCCCGATATATCGGTTGGGGTCAAGGTTCGCATCATCACCATGATAGTACATAAAGTAAGTTGTTGCAACTTTAAGCACACACCCGGGATAAACAGCATGGGACATCCATGTTTGTAAATTTATATTATGAACGGTTCCATATTTGCCATATGGACCTGTAACAGCAGTTGCAGTTGCAAGGTTTACCCACATTGCATTGTCGCCAACATTTAACTCGCCATAGAATAGATAATATGTATTATTTTCTTTCAGCGTTGTTGGAAACCGTGCCCCAACATTTTCGTGAATCAGGATAGGATTTCCCGAATATTTTACCCAAGCATATAAACTAATGGGGACGGAGGAAATTATTAAGACCGCTGAACAGACGCGGAACAGAACGCGGAACTGACGCAGAACAAACACAGAGATTGCCACGGGCTTCGCCCTCGCAATGACAACCTTCGCTATCGCTCGCAATGACAAGAAAGCAGAGTAAACTCTGCGACTACAAAGGGAAATTATCGGGACGGTTCTGGTTTTCATACTATTTTTCATAAAAATTCTACATTTTCCCTTTTAATAAACTTAACACAAAATCTCTGATTTTTACTGCCATTTCATAAGATTCTTTTGCTTCTTCCAATGTCGGTGTATAAAAATATGAATATCTTATTTTTACAGAATACTTATCTAATTTTTTAACTACTTCAATTAATTCTTCAAATTTCTTTTCATTCTCTGTTGCCAGATTAATTAAATATTCCATATCATGCACAAATTCAAATTCTATTTCTTTATATGACAAATAACCCTTTAAATATTTTTCAGCAGATTGCTGAGAATGAAAACAAACGGTTGATGTTGGTATCTTTTCCGCTTTTAAGTTATTTTCAATAGTCAGAATATCTTCATCTGCTTTTTTAAACCATTCATTGACTAAATCATTGTTGTTTTTCATATAGCACTTTGCCTTTTCTCATAATTGTAGTAGGAAATGCCATTTTTACATTTTTCCATTCATTAATCTCTTTTTGAGAGTATGTAATTATATCCATTGGAATTAACCAACCCCAAAATAATTTTCTTATTTCCCAGCCAATATCAGGATTTTTAATAATATCCTCATTTACAACCACACACAAATCCAAATCGCTGTGCTTTGCCGGATTACCATAAGCATATGAACCGAATAAAACAATTTTCTCCGGTTTTACATTTTCAACAATTTTTTTAACTATTTCGTCTATTTTTTCTTTTCCAATCATACGAACTATTCCTTTATTCTTAAAAACAGTTTCCCGTCATCCATGAAAATGCATGACAAGGAAATTATCGGGACGGTTCTGATTTTCATAATACTTATATCGCTCATATTTGCTTTACATCAGCAGACCGAGGGTCTGCGACTACAACACAAGCAGAGCTTCGCTCTGCAGCTACATTAGCAGGAAACCCTGCGACTACCAAAAGTATAAACTATTTTTGCAATCTTGTCAATGTGATTTTTTGCACATAGCGATTTTTATAACTCTCCGCTTCGAAACCTGTCCTGGATTTTTCTAATGCTCTGCGGATATTTCGCACGGAAAAGGTTCAACTGATACAACCAGAGAAGCCGTTTCACCGGCGGTTTTTTCCGATATTCTTCTATCCTTTCTTTGGAAAGATAGTAATTAAATCCGCACTCTTTAAATTTTTTAGACATCTTGCAGTTTCCTTAAATATCTTATATCCGCTTTGTCCTGCTGCCTGGCGGTTTTTTGTTTCATTTTTATAAGATTATTCACTGAAATAACCGGAACGGAAACAGCGGGAGCAGTGCCGATTTTGATATGTTTAGCATCTTTTGCCGCTAAATTGTATGTTACCGGTGTATCAATAATAATGTCAATTTCCGATAATGCCCAATCGGGATTTACCAGACAGAACGCTTTCATATTTTTCTTTTTTATCCAGCCGTCTCTTTTTTCTTTCTCAGCAAAATCCATAATGCTTACCGGAACCTTAGGTTTAAATCCCCACTTTTTTACCAAAGACAAAAACTTTATAAGGTTGTGCGATGATAACTCTAAAAGCAGGTCAATATCATATGTCGCTCTCGGAATGCCCAGCAAATTCAAAGCCAGTCCGCCGACAACCAGATATTCAATCTCTTCCTTATTCAATTCATCAAAAATCTGAATGTAATCCATAAGATAAGCCACAGAATGTCACAGAATTTCACAGAAGTTTTTTCTTGTTTCTTTCTGTGTTGTTTCTGTGTGGTTCTGTGGCGCTTTTCAAATTCCGATACTCTAAAAAAATCAATTCTTAATTGTCTTTCACTTGATTTTCTGTAAAAATTTTTTTGTTTCGGAGTCATCGGGTGCAATTCTCATCGCTTCCTGCCAGCACGCCTTTGCATCAGTTCTTTTTCCGAGAGCATAATACACCGAGCCGAGCCGTTTCCAAGCGAGAGCATTCTCCGGCTCAATTGATATTACCAGTTCGCATTCCATTTTGGCGTATTCGTATTTACCGTCGTAAATCGCATCCAAAATCGTATCCTGCTTCTGCTCAACAACGGTCTTCACCCTGTCAATAACCTCAATCCGGGCGACCACCGAGAACTCCTTGTCCATAAAAAGAAAAACCTTTTCAGAAAGTTTATTTGATTTTTCAAGTTGCCACGCGTAACGGGAGGCAAGAACGGCAATACGGTCGTCTTTTTCTCTGCCTAAATAACTGTTGACGCTTTTTCTTAAAAGTTGAGGGATTTTTCCCTTCTCCGTAATTGACGGTGCAACATTCACCGTGAACTTCTGAAGTTTTTCTCTGTAACTCTGCCAAGTTGGATTTGTAGGGTCAAGTTCCAGAAGTTGGTCCAGTTTTTCCACTGATTGAAGGTATTCGCCCCTTTCCAAAAATTTGTTGAATTCGTCGGTGAGCGGCTTTATATTCTCCGCCATTTTTGAGCGAGCCATCTCTATAAGTTTCTGCGGATTTTTTTGCCTTGGGTCAACTTTTAATACCTCTTCCCAGAGTGAAATCGCTTTTTTGTAGTCCTTTTTGTAAAACGCCGTCATCGCATCCTGATAGAGAGTGGAAATTTCCTGTGCATAAAGGCAGGTGATACGGTGATAAGATGATACGGTGATAAGTAGTAAAACAACTACAGTAATACGGTAATACGGTAATACGATGATATGTAAAAATCGTATCAGCATATAAGCATATAACCGTATCAACGATTCTTTTTTCATGTTTTTCTTATAATGTTAATCTCAATTCTTCTGTTTTTTGCACGGTTTTCTTCGGTATCATTTGAGACGACCGGCCTGTATTCGCCGTAACCGAATGTGGAAAATCTTTCCGGGGATATTTTTTCAATGTTGATGAAATAATTTATAACGCTGAACGCCCGCGCGGCAGAAAGTTCAAAATTGGAACGGTATTTCGCCGAAGAAATAGGAACATCGTCGGTGTGTCCTTCAACAATAATCGGATTTTCCATAGTGAGAATTAACTGGGCTATTTCTTTTAATGCAGGAGTTGCGGCACTTTTAAGTTCCGCGGAACCGCTGTCAAACAATATCGGATTTGACAGAGAAATTTTTATTCTCTGGGCGTTTGTTTCTACCTTTGCATATTCGGAAAGATTTTTTTCCTTGATGAAATCCTCCATCTGCGTTCCGGCATTCGCCTCTTTTTCAAGCGTTTCTATTTTTTTTAACTGTTCGCTACCCGTAGCAACGCCTTTCTGAATAGATGCCATTGCTTTTTCATATCGGGCGCCGCCGCCGTACAAAATGGCATAAGCATAAAGTATCATAAAGAAAATCATCAAAATCGTCATAAGATTGGCATATGGAATTACCCATGAATCAGTGGAAATAAAATGATCGCGATGTTCACTTTCGGATTTTTCACCTTCGGGTTTTGAAGTTTTCTGCGAATCCTCGCCGCCTTCAATCGCCGCAATTATATCACTGTCTTCCTGAAAATAATCTTTATCCATAAATACCACTGAACTGACACGGAACTTATACACGGAACAGAAGCGGAACTTTAATGAACTCTGCGGATTATTCTAATTCCATCAGACCTGCCAAAATTTATTAGAAAACCTACTTTATATCCTGAATTTTTAAGATAATACCAGAACTGTTTTATATCTTCGGATGTTATTTCCGGTTTAACTTTGAGTTCTATCATAAGTTTATCTTCCACAATTAAATCCGGTATATATGTCCCGACTTTTCTGCCATCAAAATTCACCTCAATTCTTTTTTCTTTTTCCGTTTTAAGTCCCTTATTTACAAGACCATAATAAAAAGCACTCTGATAAACTTTTTCCTTATGTCTATTCCTGAATTTCTTGTAGATATCATATGCCACACCGCGAATAATATATGACTCGCTCTCATATAAAAGTTTGCTCATAATTCCGTGTCAGTTCCGTGTTCCTTCATTCCGCGTCAGTTCCGTGTTCCTCACCGTACCATCACAATTTCAATCCTTCTGTTTCTTGCCCTGCCCTCTTCGGTTTCGTTTCCCGCAATCGCTTTAAACTCGCCGTAACCCGCCGCGACAAACCTGCCGGCAGGAATATTTTTAATTTTGACGAAATATTCAATAACGCTGTAAGCCCGCGCCACGGAAAGTTCCCAGTTTGTTGAGTATTGCCCTCTGGAAATCGGCATATCATCGGTGTGCCCTTCTATTATTATCGTATTGGGAACGGGTTTAATAATTCTTGCCACATCATTCAGCGCGATTTTTGTTGCATCGGGCAACTCGGCGCTTCCGGGTGAAAAAAGCACAGGGGAATTAAGAATAATTTTGATTTGTTTCTCGTTTATTTCAACGGATGTATATTCCGATTTTTCGCTTTGAGCAAGATCGCTGACCTTTGAGGCGGTTTCTTCTTCGGTGAATTTTTTTACCACCTTTTCCGCACGGACTTCCGCAGAGGTTGCGCCGCGGAATTTTTTTTCAAGCCCTTTTGTGATATCGCTGCGCATATCGGCTGACATTCGAGTCAAGCCGTATAGCATCAGAAAAAAAAGCATGAGATTGGTCACCATATCCGAATATACGGTTGTCCAGATATTACCTTCCTGAGAATCTGTTTCTCTTCGTTGAGCCATAAAAAAAACAGTGAGTAAGTGAGTAAGTGAGTGAGGATTTTGACTTCCCTAACTCACTGCTTACTGCTTACTTTTTCTCTCCTTCTTTTCCACGCAACTTATACGCCAGAAATGCTTCAAGTTTCGTCTGAATTAAAACAGGGACATCTCCTTTTTGAATTGATAAAACGCCCCGCGCAAGAAGTTCTTTCAGCGTAATTTCATCCTCGGAATAAATGGTAAGTTTTCCCGCTATCGGTAAAAATAAAAAATTGGCGCCGAAAATTCCGTAAAATGTCGTGGTCACCGCGATAGCCATTGCAGCGCCCATTGATTGGGCATCTGAAAGATTTCTTAAAACCTGAACGACACCAATCAGCGTTCCCAACAGTCCGAAAATAGGCGAATACGCTCCCATTGAACGAAAAATTGATGAAACCTGATGGTGACGCTGGCGGACAAGCGAAAGTTCCTTTTCAAGTTTTTCCTTGATAATTTCCGTCTCCAAACCGTCAACAACCATCTGCAGAGCATCCCTTAAAAACGGTGTTTCTAATTTTGGAATTTCTTCCTGCAACTTTTCAATTCCTTCCCGCTTTGATTTTTCGGCAAGCGAAACAATAGTTTTTACAGCCGTATCGTTGCTTATCCTTTTGGGCGGAAAAATCATCATCGTTATCGCTTTCGGAATAATTTTTACTATTTTCCATGGATATGTAATCAGTGCAGCGCCGAGCGTGCCGCCGAATACAAGTATTGCGGCGTTAAGGTCTAAAAGAAGATTTACAATATTTCCCTGAACCATTACATAATAGACGGCACCGCCGCCGATAAGAAACCCGCATAAAGTCATTAAATCCATAGTCGCTACGCTCCTTACACGGAACTGAAGCGGAACTTGTACACAGAACTGACACTAAACTGACAACGAAGTTGTCATTGCGAGGGACAAAGTCCCGTGGCAATCCCATGAGATTGCTTCGTCGTTCATTTCATTCACTCCTCGCAATGACATTCCGCACCAGTTCCGTGTTTGTTCCGTGTCCCCCGCTTTAAGCGGGGGCTTCCGTGTCTGTTCTGTGGTCATATCAGTCCTCTCTCTTTCATCCTACGAATAATATCCAGCATTCTTTTTTTCTCAATTTCAAGCCGCTGGGGTGTTATTGATTTTCCCAATTCCATTTCCTGTTTCAAGCGGGTAGCGGCTCCGGCCGGCAAAACGGAAAACACTTTTTCCTGCTGCTCGGCGGGCAAAACTTTCAGTATCTGTCCGAATACGGCAGTCCCCGCCTGTTTTATTAAAAGTTGCAAACCAGACACATCCATAGAAGAAAGAATGTCAATACGAACGATTGATTTTTCAATTTTTTGGGCAAGGTTCGGGTCTTTGGTTTTTAGTTCGGAAATAATTTCGCCTTGAAGTTTCTCGTCGGCATTATTTACAATATCCCGTATTTTTTCCTCTCCGCCTGAAAGAAAATCAATTTTTATTTTAAGATGGTTTTCTAATTTTTCAACCTCCGACGGAGTAAGTTCCTCCACCTTGGACAAAAAACCGACGACATCTTTCTTTATATCCTTCGGGAGCTCGGTAAAAATTCGGGCTGATAATTCCGATGTCAGATAGTTCATAACGATTGCTATATTTTTTGCTGATTCGTTTTTGAGAAGATAAACAAGTTCCTTTATGTTCTCGGAATTGACAAACGAAAAAAGCGGCTCTTTGCCGGAAGCCGTAAGTTCCTTTCTTGTTTCCGCCGGGGCGGCTATTTCCGGAATTGCCGCACCAGTCGCAAAGCCGCCTGATGCTTCCGATGTCTTTTCCTTAAATGATGACGCCGAACTGACAGCCGCAGAAACAAGGTCTTTGGCAAATTTCTGGAAAGGTCCGAACAAAAACAGTGAAATCGTTAAGGTAAAGCCGAGTGCTGCCAAGACAGCAAAAATCCAGTAGATATTCGGCGGATAAATAAGCGAACTCCACGAAAAAATATCTTTATGAAAACTCATCTGCTCAATTTTAAGTTCATCGCCTCTCTCCGGTTCAATCCCCAGAAGGCCCGATGAAACTTTTTTTACTATTTCAACCACTGCGGAAGATACGGATTTATCAAGTATAATAGTGACCGAAAGTTTTTTGATGAGCGTCCTGGTGTCGTCGCCAAGTGCGGACATCATAACCGACTCAACCTTTTTTTCGGCAAGTGTTTCTTTTATGGGAACTCCGGGAAGAAACATTTCATCCTCTTTTTTAGCAGGCGCTTTTTCCTTTTTTTCGCTCATCAACTGGACATTTACTATGATGACGATTTTTTCGGTGCCGGTTATTTCGGTCAGGACCTTTTTCAGACGGTTCTCCATGCTTGATTCAATGGCAATTTTGGTTTCAATTGATGTCTTTGATTCTTTTTGAGCGTAAAGACAGGGAGTAGGGAGTAGCGGTGGGATTGCTATCCCACAAAATATGGCGAATAGCAATTCGCCCGCTACAAACCACTTCCCACTTCCCGATTTTAGTTTCATTTTCCCTCCCAGGATTTTAATCTGTGTAATCTTGTCTTTTATCCGTGTAATCTATAGTCTATTAAAAACTCATTGATAGCCGGATATTTCCGGAATTTTCTTTATAACTGTTTACTACGGAAATATCGTCTTTATAGTCGGCGAGCGTATAGCCGAGTGTGGCGGAAAGATTTTGACGAAGGTTGTATGTCAACTCAACGGTGCCGGTCGTGTTTATATTATCCGTTGATTGCATCGGTTTATCAAGAGAAGTCGTATAAGAACCCCACATTGCGGCGGAGAGTTTATCTTTTATGATGTTGAGATAATTTATGTTGAGTGAATATGAGCCAGTTGCGGTTTCCGTTGATGAAGCAATATTTAATGTTTTAGAGAGCGTGGTACCGCCGGAAACGGAAATATTCTCTCCGATGCGTGTTGAAAATCCGAGATTTCCCGTGTCAGTTTTTAAATCGGATGAGACACTGGTTTTATCTTTGAATTTTGACTGCTGGGCATTTAAAGAAAGTGTCGTCATTTTTATCGTGTGAGAAATTCCAACCGACGGCGTTTTTGTTTCATTGTTAAGAGCGTTTATCGGATCGCCTTTCGCTATATTCATGGAATAACCCAGAGTCAAAACCGGATATTTCGGAATGCCGGTTGCCAATGTAACACTTCCGAGATTTTGAGTTGTAGTTGTCTTGCTCGGATCCTTGTTCAAATTATCATGATAATTGTTGAAATAGACGGAAAGCGAACAGGAACGCTCCAGAGAATACCCGGTTGAGAGTTCATATGATTCCTTGTCTTTTGTGGAAGCGGGGGCACCAAGCGAGTTGAAATCCGGTTCTATTTTTGAGTATATTCCCGTGAATGAAAAGTTTTTAACATTGACGGAAGAAATCGTCGCTCTGATGCCGGAGTCCTTAACTGAACCTGACGAAATATCCTCCCAGTACTCCGATTGCCCGTAATCGCCTTTCACTCCTAAAAAATCAATGGGTTCAAAATATACATCACCGCCGATAACGGTATTTTTAACGGGAAGGGTTGTACCGGGTCTTTCAATAGAATTTTCATTATCTTTGCTTTCAATATATGAGCCGCCTAAAACGGTGTTCATCTCGGTGAAGCCCTGATTTATTTTTCCGCCGTATAGATACCTTTCGTAGATGCCGTTGGCAGTGTCCGTCCCTTCCTCTTTTTCCGCCGACTGGGCACCGACGATGGATGCGGAAAATTTTCCTGTTGTTCCTGTGATATTCAAACCGCGGATTCCCGCACCATATAATGTAAGCGAATTATATGACGGCTGTATGTCGCCGAAAGCGACCTGAATTTTTTTCCCGTAATAATTAAAAAGAAAATTGTCAAGGTCAAATTGATCTGATTTCGTATAGAGCGCATAAACATTCAGCGAAACCGGCGTTTGATAGACATTGCCAACCAAATTCAAATTGAGAGAACCGTTGTAGTCGGATGAAGAACTGTCTACCTCATATTTTTTTTGCGATTGTTTCCATGAAAGAATGGCATTACCGCCGACGGTAACTTTTTTTTCCGGTTGAAGGGGGCGGGCAAGTTCAACTATGGTAAAAGGAAGATACTCGGAGACGATAATTCTTTGCTCTTTAAGTGTTAAAGTAATTTTGTAAAAATACTCGCCGGAAAAAGAACTCGGCACGGTAAACGGAATATAGGCAAGCGCCGTTTCACCCGTGTTGACATCATTTTTAACTTTCAGTTTCCCTGTTTTTTTGATGTAATTTTTTTGCGCATCATAAATCTCGGCTTCCATATAATATTCATCGGAAAGCCATTTTTCACTACCCGTATTCAATGCAATTACCTGAAATGTTACTTTTTCACCGGCAGTGGCGGGGTCAGGGGAAGCGATTGAAAGTTGAATGTTTCCCGACGGTGCAGCATAGAGACAGCGAGTAAGCGAGTAAGCGAGTAAGCAAGTAAGTGAAAAAACTGCGATGATATGCTGATATGCTGATATGCTGATTCGTATCATCTTATCACCGTATAACCGTATCATCATTTCCTTTTTCATTTTTATTCTTCCTTCGCGGGATATTCGCTTTTTACCTCTCTCGGTTTGACGGGATGCGGATTTTTAAGTTCTTTCTCATATGCATCCATAACCGCTTTTTCTATTTTTTGTCTCATTTCCGCATTTATCGGATGTGCGATGTCTTTGTGCGAACCGTCCTTCATTTTTCTTGACGGCATAGAAACAATCAGTTTGTCATTGACTTTGACAATTTTCATATTCCTGACGACAAATGCATTGTCAAATGTCACCGTCACATATGCCCTTAACCGCTCCTCTTCCTTCAAAAAAACCCGAACCTCTGTAATCTCCATGATGCCCCCCATAAAATCAGGGAGTAGGTAGTAGTAAGTAGAGAGTAGTTAAACCAAAACCACTTCTTACTTCCCACTTCCCACTTCCCACTTACTGCCTTCTACCGAATGTACCAACCAAACAGCATAGCCGGCTTTTTTCATTTTGTTTTTTATTTTTTCGCCGACACTTTTATTTTTTACAAAACCGAAAACACAACTCCCGCTGCCGGACATTAATGAAAATTCTGCACCATAATCAACTAATTTCTCTTTAATCTTTTTTATTTCAGGATACAAAGGAATTACAACATCTTCTAATCTGTTAATATATTTTTTTATTTTACCAGTTTTTCTTGTTTTTGTCAATCTTAAATATATGTTTTTTGTAGAAATTTCAAATGGCGGCTTAACTATCACATACCACTGGGTTTTTCTGATTTTAAGCGGCATAAGTTTATCGCCTATTCCTTCGCCAAGACATCTGCCGCCATAAATAAAAAACGGGACATCGGCGCCGAGTTTTTTTCCTATTTTGGCAAGTTGATTTTTATCAAGTTTCAAATTCCAAAGTTTATTGAGTCCTCCTAACACAGCCGCAGCATCCGACGAACCGCCTCCCAAACCTGCTCCGACAGGGATTCTTTTTTTGATTTTTATTTCAATGTCTTTTTTAATTTTGAACCGTTTTTTTATTAAATCCACCGCTTTATAAACAAGATTTCTTTTATCGGTCGGAACTTTTGGATGATCACAAAAAATTTTGATTCTGTTTTTTGTTTCTCTAATAAAAATATCATCGAAAAGCGAAATTTCCTGAAAAATCGTTTTTATATTGTGATACCCGTCTTTTCGTTTCCCAAGCACATCTAAAAACAGATTTATCTTTGCGTTTGCTTTTAATTTCATTTCCCCTCTTTTTGTATACCAAAAATAATTTTTACCACTTCTTGCCAATTTTTTCCTAACTTGAATTATTTCTTAAAGGCGTTTTTTATTCTCGGTGGAAAATCATTTCTGTACTTAAATTCTAATATTTTCCACAAAATCCGAGATAATGGATTTAATGATACCAATTTATATTCTTTAAATAAATTATCCATGAGTTTATCTAATTTTTTATTCACATCTATTGCAGTATAACCCTGTGGTATATTGTTATATTCTTTGCAAATATACAAATCATTCAAACTACCCATGCCTCCGAAACAACTCCCAAGTGATTTAAGTGCTTCTTCTCTTTTGTCCGGTTGGTTTAGTTCATTTTTAATTTCAGAAAGTAGTTTAGCCCAGTGGCTTTCATTTGCCAAAGATAAAAAATTTATTAAATTATCTAATGCTTTATTTAACCGTTTCATTTTCTAAAATATCATTGATAGATCAAGCATAACATCTTTCACAAAAAGGTAACAGAGAAATATAATAATACCAATTACAGGCAACCTGAGTAGTAAAGGAAAATTTCGTGCTAACCACTTCAATTCATTTACATACCCTTTCCTGAAAAATAACATAGCAAAATCGCCGATAACTTCATAGATAATAATGATATACATTATCAGCGAGGCACCTTCTAACTCTGCATAGCCAAAAGACCCGAACTTCACCCATTGCACAAAAATCAAACTTCCAATAGTTATTATTGACCTTCGTGTGAGATGTTTTTGTGTAGAAGTTTCTATACCGCTGATAACCTCATCATTGCTTAATTTAAGTCCTTTATATCCACCTATAATAAAAACCAGCAGGACAATTTTAACAAGGAATCCAATAAATATTGCAGTAATTATTATCATTGTGCACCTCGCTCTTTTAAAACTTTTATTGTCTTGTCATAATCAACATTGGGAGTACGATACATACGCTCGTTGTATCTTTTTGCTTCTGCCAGAGTCAGTGCTGTGACGCCGTTTTTATCTTTTAAGTTTATATCAGCACCTTTTTCAAGTAGCATCTGGACTGCCTCCCAGTTTCCCATTTCAGCCGCTGTATGGAGCGGTGTTCTTCCCAATAGATTTTCAGTTGCATTTACTAAAGCGCCTTTTTCAATAAACAGTTGACAAAGGTCGGCTCTGCCACCAAATGCAGCTCTATGCAAAGGTGTTTCTCCCTGAACAAAAGAATAATTAACATTTGCACCGTGCTGTATAAGAAGTTCTGCAATCGCTTTGGTTCTATTGAGCATTGGCTGGTCATCTCTTCCACCATACATAGGTGGACATGTTGTTTGAAAAAGAACCGGCTCTGATCTTTCATCACGAGTTGTATTCGGGTCTGCACCTTTTTCAAGCAGTATCTTTGTTGCATCCACAAAATTCATACTAACTGCACACCAGAGATACGGAATCTGTGCACTACCAGCAGATTTTTTTGCTTGATTGATATCAGCCCCGCTTTGAATCAGTTGATTAACCTCTGACTCAAATGCTACTTCATCAGCAGATTTTTTACCAAAGCCAGAAGTTGACTCCTTCTTACTGCAACTTGCCAACCAAATTCCACAAAGCCACACCAACAAAACAATCCTAATCCTACAACCATTCATAAGGCACCTCCATTTTTGTTTTCGCTCTATTCAATCTTTTTTATCTTCTTCCCAATATCACTATATTTTATTCCAAAAGAATAGCCTGCATATTTAGGACTCATTCTAACATCTTGTGGCACATATCGTTTTTCAAATTCGTCTTTGTTTTCTGGAATACATCCGAAACCTGCTGTAAGACGTGGTGGATCGTAATAAGCGACTAAAATGGTTCCTTTTGGTATTATGCATTTAAAACCATCTGTACAAGGCGCATTATAATGTATCTCTGCATCTCCTTTAGTATCTTCCAAAACAAGAAATTTATCACCCTTTTTTACTTTGATATGTGGTAATAAACATCTAACAAATAATACCAAACCCAAAACATTAAAATAAATAATCCTAATAGGCAAAATCAGAATTTCTATAATATTTTTTATTCTCATAAAATTTTTTATTATGATACTGTTGAAAAACCTCTTTTTGATGTCATTCTGAGTGAAACGAAGAATCTCTTTCCGTCAAAGGCGAGTTCCTTCACTCTGTTCAGGATGACTGCTTATGGGACTTTTTCAGCGGTCTCATTATTCATTTTGCTCCATATCCTTTAAGAACTTCTATAGTTTTGTCGTAATCAGCACCGGGGTAATACGGCTTACCAGTTTTCTGATACACTGATTCCATTTCTCTTTTTTCTGCATAAGACAAAGCAGTGTTCCCGAGTTTATCTTGTATATTTGGTTGAGCCCCTTTTTCCAAAAGCATTTTTGCAGCGTCTACATATCTGCGTACAACTGCATAATAAAAAATTGGTACGTCATATTTCGTTGTCTTTGCCTGATTGATGTCTGTCCCGCTTTCAATCAGTTGTTTAACCTCTGACTCAAATGCTATCTCATCAGCCGGTTTTTCTGCGGGAACAGAACTCGGTTCCTTCTTACCGCAAGAAGTCAAGCAAACCACCAAACCACAAAACAATCCTAACCCCACAACCATCTTACTATTCATACCCCCCACCTCCGCCGCCACCAACTTTATAATACCGTTGAAAAACCCTGCGATTTGTCATTACGAAGAGCAAAGCGACGAAGTAATCTCGTCGTAGAGATTGCCACGACTATGCCTCGCAATGACGGCAAAAGGGACTTTTTCAATAATCTTATTATATAAAATTTTTAGAAGTTCGCACCTACTCCGGCACCGCCGGAAAATCCTCCACCAAAGCCCTTCCATCGGGGGATTCTGGGGATTGGAACAAAAAGAAGATTCAAACTTAAAATCTGCCAGAGAAACCGCCGGTTCCGTCCGAAAATCATATAGACAGGCAAAAAAACAAGAATCCAATTTTTATGACTGAAAAGCAATATGCGACGAGCATTTTCTAATGTTACTGCACCGTAAAGAAAAAAAATCGGCATAAATGCTATGAAACTCATTGCTAATACAATCGTCCAAAGTAATATTAACCTACCTAAAGTTCCTGCTAATAATCTAAATAAAGAAAATCGTGATCTTTCCCATTCTTTTACAAATATATAATTCTGAATGAACTCAATAAAAGTAAAAAAAAGTGCTACTACTGCCAATATCAGAGTGAGGATGACTCGTTGAAAACTTCTCGGTTCTAAAGAGTTGGTTTTTATCAGCCAACTATCCGGGAGAAATATAATTAGAAGTGCTAAAAGGTATGCGATTAAGACACCTCTTGGTAGCCATTGTGCGACAAATTTTTCTCTTATAATTTTCCCATTAAACTTATCTATTTTTATTTTCTTAACCATTTTGTCTGCAATAAAACATGCACTCATAGGAATACCCATAAACATTAGAAAGAAAAATATAGCTTCAGGCATACTTGGTTCTGTCTTCCCCGGCCAAAAAACTTGCGTCAAACGATCCATCTCTTGCATGAGAAATAAAAAGTGTTTTATTTCTATTAAAAATTCCTGCCACCAGTGAATAATTATGTTAATGACAAATTCTTTCATAATTTACCAACTGCCACTGGCACCACCGCCACCCGACGAACCGCCTCCAAACCCACCGAACCCACCGCCACCACTATAAAATCCACCACTACCACTCCATCCACTATCGCCACCACCCCTACCACTCGCTGAATTCCACATCACAACAAAAAAAACTAAGAAAAATATAGACAGTGACAGTAGTGAAATCCATTGCGGGTGGCCGGCAAACGAAAATTTTGGAGCCGGTTCATTGCGTTCAATAATTTGAACAATTCGTTTAACTCCGCTTGTAATCCCGTCAGAAAAATTGTTCCGCTTAAAAGCGGGAATAAATTGTTCTCGTATAATTTCTCCTACAAGTCCGTCGGGAAGAACTGGCTCAAGTCCGTATCCGACTTCAATCCTTACTTTTCTTTCATTCGGAGCAATTAAAACTAAAACCCCATTGTCCTTCCTTTTTTTTCCTATACCCCATTTCTTAAAAAGTTTTTCTGCATAATCTTCAACACTCATTCCTTCCAATGACGAAACTGTCACCATGGCAATTTCTGCTGATGTCTTCTGTTCAACCTGTATAATGAGAGAGAGTAATTCCGATTTTGTTTTATCGTCAAGGATATTTGCAAAATCGTTTACATAACCGACGGGTTTTTGAGGAATGTTTGCATAAAGGTTAATTGTAAGCAAAAAGGATAAAAACAGCAGATTTTTCATTTTGTTGTCTCAAAGTCCACTTTTGGAACTGCTTTTGCTCCGGATTCTGCTTCAAAAAATGGCTTGGCTTTAAAATTGAATTGGTTTGCTATTAAATTATAAGGCACTCTACGAATAGTTGTATTCAAGTCCTGAACCGATTCGTTGTATCTTTTTCTTTCAACTGCGATTCTGTTTTCTGTTCCTGCAAGTTCGTCCATCAGACGATTAAATGTTTCGTTTGCTTTTAAGTTTGGATAATTTTCTACAATGACGAGAAGCCGTGCAAGTGCGCCTTCCATTAAAGCACCTGCCTTCAGTTTTTCATTAAATGTCTTTGCGCCGGTATATTGAGTTCGGGCTTTCGCAAGATTATCCAATATCTCTTTTTCGTGTTTCATATAGCCCTTTACCGACGAGACCAGATTCGGAATTAAATCCGCCCTTCTTTGCAAAACATTTTCTACCTGTGACCACGCGGTTGTTACTGCTACATCTCTTCTTACAAGCCCGTTATACATCCCAACAGGAATTACAACCACTAAAATAAGAACTACGACCGCAACAATTAAACCTTTGTATTTCATTTTACCCTCCGATAATTAACCACAGATTAACACAGATTTTTAGTATTTTTTTCTTGTGAAAATCTTGTGTAAATCTCGTGGTTCCATTTTTTACTTTACAGAATCAAGTTCATTGACACTGGAAATGATTTTATTGACGGAATTATGAACATCTTCATAGAGTTTCTCCAATTCCGCTCGACCTAATTTTATCTCTTTTTTTTTAAGCAGCACGCATTTTTTGAACGGCTCTGCTAAAAAATTATCCATCTTTCCTTCTAACAATTTCTGTGCATAATTAAACAGATGCAAAAGCGAGGTTCCTGCACGAGTAAGAAAATCAAAAAGAAGTGATTTTGACCCTTTGACACTTAACCATTCAGTTCTGAGTCGCAAAAGTTTACTCCGTAATTCAAACTCTAACTGATGACGCAGGTTTTTTGTATCAATAGAAATTTCAGAAATAATATCTCTGCCATACAACACACGATAACTTTCTTTTATATCCGTAAATTCTATAGGAAAAACATCCACGGAATTTTTTAGTTCGTCCTCTGTCCAGAAAACAGGGTTAATGTCTGCTTTGCGTTCTGCACGAGAAATTATTTTTTCTATTGAAGATAAACATTCAAGAGAAAACTTTTTTACAACCACCATTATATTTACATCTGACTGCTTTGAAATATTTTCACTTTTTACAGCACTTCCGTAAAGAATCACAGAAACCAAATCCTCGCCCAATGAACTTCTCAATCCATCACAAAACCCATCAAGATACTTTTGCATTTTTTGCCTCCATTTGTTTTGCTCTCACTTGCTCATTTAGTTAAATGATTAAATGAACAAATATCATTTTTATGTTTTTTCAGCGTCTTCAACCAATATCTGAATTTTTTCCAATTCCCCGCCGTCGCACCAAACAGCACGACAATTTTTATTTAAGCATCTGTCAATAATAACACCGGTAAGCATACAGTGAAAGACCATCGCCATTTGGGTATTACAAATCGGACATCTGATATTCGGGAAACTGTCAATTGCAGGAATGTTTACCTTTTGCAGATTTCGCCAAATTTTAGCATTTTTTATTTCTTCATCAGAAAATACTTTATCTTTTCTTGTAATAATTCTTTCCAATACTCCATATTTCATTAAATTACCGTTACAAAAACTGCAATGCAGCGTAAAAGTACCCTCATATGGCATCTCAACCAGCGAAACATTACATCTGGGACATCTGTTTTTTGATACTTCATTCGTCATTCGGCGAACAAAAAGTTGAAGCAAAAATTCGTTATCGGCCGCGCGGACAATTTTATCGCCGTCGGCAGAACAGACAAATGTTGACGGCTTAATCGTATCCAATGCAAGTATCTGTGTTAGCGTGAACGGACCTTCCCAGTTTTCTTTTATGTGCGCGAAAAATTTCGGCGGCTCCTCTTTCGTCTCTATCAAATTTTTCTCAATTTTTAAGTCCTGCTTAATTTCAATCACATCCGTTTTTGCCCAAGTCATCAATTTTTTAAGACGGTCGGCAACAGGCGGATGGGTGCTGAAAAGATTCGCTAAAAAACCGCGTTTTTCATCTAACCAAGATACCTGCGGGCTTAAAATAAAAAGCGGCGCAAAACCTTCAGGCACATCAAAACTGCCTCTGTATTTTTGTGAAATTTTGTAAATCGCCTCCGCAAGTGAAAGCGGGTCTTTGCACATATTCACCGCGTTGGCATCGGCAAGAAATTCCCGTTTCCTTGAAATCCCCATATATATAAATTTGGTGACAAAGTGACCGAGTGCCGCCAGAAACCATAAAAACGGTCGGGCCAATATTAGAAATACGGATGCTCTTGTTTTGGACAAAACCTGCCAGAGTTTTGATTTTGTAAAAAGCACTCGCAGACGGTTAAATATGCTCAAAATATTACTTACCGTCGTAGCAAGCCGTGAATCACCAGAAACCAAATGCGCCGCCTCGTGAGATACAACCGCTGTCAGTTCAGAACGGTCTAATCGTACTAATGTGCCTTCCGTTACACCAATCGCTGTAAGGTGAAAACCGTCCTCTACAGAAAATGCATTGCATCCCGCAGACGGAATAACTACCGGCAAAATCGGTCTTATGCCCGCTGCCAATTCTGCTTCCTGAACGATATTTATAAAAACTTTATGATACTCATCTCTTTTATCGGCCGGAATTGCACCCAACTGATTAAGAATTTCATTGAGAGACCGTTTCCGTGCCAAAAGAAAATGAACTACACCTGTTATCAAAGCAACCGCTGTGGCAATTGTATTAAACATCCAGAATTTTTTTACAATAAAAAAGTAAACATGTTTACCGAGACAGGCAAGCACTACTGCAAATATTAGATTGAAAAAAATAGTGTATACTATCAGTATCAAAACAAATAGAACCCGAGTGGTTCGTTCTGTCCGTTCTCTTGCATCTAAAACGGTTTCAGTAGGAAGTGAATGAATCATTAAAATTTAACTTTTGGTACTTCTTTTTCTAACTCGGGCATCTCAAAAAATATCTTTTCCTGAAAAGAACCGAACATCTTTGCAACCTGATTTGACGGAAACTGCTCAAGAAGCGCATCGTAATTTGCAACAACATCATTGTAATGCCCGCGAGAATATGCAATCCGATTTTCAGTTGTAGTAAGTTCTTCCTGAAGTTGCATCGCATTTTTGTTTGCTTTCAAGTCCGGATAATTCTCCCATACCGCAAACAACCGACCCAAAAGCCCGGAAATCTCGCCTTCGGCTTTCATACGGCTTTGCATATCACCTGAACCGACGGCTTTTGCGCGTGCCTCCATCACTTTTGTAAGTGTGTCTTTTTCAAACTGCATATAGCCCTTAACCGTTTCAACCAAGTTCGGAATCAGGTCATGCCGCCTTTTAAGTTGAACATCAATTTGACTCCATGAGTTTTCCGATTCAACCCTGTATCTAATCAACCTGTTGTAGATACTGACAACATACAGAACAACACCAGCTAAAACAATCAGAAAAAACCAGACCATAAATACCTCCCGTCAAATTATTTTTTCTATTTTTGGTTTGTATTTTTTTATAGATTTTTTAATTACTAAAAATGAAATGAATAAAAAAATAAATCCGGTTAAAAATCCATAAATTTCCGAATTGAATAAAAAATATCCCAAAAAAATACCGATGATAAGCATAGTGGAAGGGATTCCGTAAAGTATTGCCGAGATTTTTAGGTTTGACGGCTCAATTTTAACGAGAACTTTATCGCCAACCTTTGCACCGATGCTGTTTTCAAGTTCAAGATACATTATACCATTCTCTGATTTTTGGCAGGAACCACATTTTTTACACATCTCTTGGCGGGTAAACCCCGTTAGATGTTTACTATCTAACAGGGTAAATGACAATTTTAATCTGTTGCCGGAAATTTCAACTACTGTTGCAATTTCTTCCACAAGATAACCTTGCTTTCGCAAGGACTCCACTATAAGCCACAGAATTTCACAGAAGTTCACAGAAGTTATTTCTGTGTTCTTTTTCTGTGTGGTTCTGTGGCGCCTTTCAGTTTCCGATACAATAAATTAGCGACGATTCAAACAGATTATAACTACGATTCAGACGGATAGTGACGCAGATTTAGACAGATAAAAATCCGTTTGCATCCTCTTTTTCTGAATCCGCTTTCCATCTGTCTACATCGTCTTATTATCTCTTCCATTGGATACATTTAGTCGGGCACGCCTTAAAACATTCTCCGATATTTTTGCATTTTGTGTAATCAATTTTGGAAAGATTATTTTCAAGATTGCATGCTTTTTCGGGACACTTTTTTATACAAAGTCCGCAGGCGATACAGCCCACATCGCAAACTTGCCTTGTAATTTTTCCTTTATCGTGTGATGAGCAGGCAATTAAAAATCTTTTATCTAGCGGTGTGAGTTTAATTAAATTTTTCGGACATGATTTCACACACAACCCACAGGCAGTACATTTTTCTTCATCAATTTCCGGCGGTAAATTTTCTCTTGATTTTATTGCATCAAAAGGACAAACCCTTACGCAATCGCTGAAACCTAAACATCCATAACTGCACATAACGGTACCGCCGGAAACCAGCGTTGCCGACAGACATGTCCTTACTCCGTTATAATTTCCCCTCTGCCTTTTTTCTGAGATATCACCACCGCAGTGAATACGGGCAACAAGTTTCTGCCGTGAACTAATTTCAATACCTAATACCTCTGCGATTTTTTTTGATGCATCTTCGCCGCCGACAGGACAAAGTCCTGTTTTCGCTCTACCTTCTATGATCTCTTTTGCATAACCGAGACAGCCGGCGAAACCGCAGGCACCGCAATTAGCACCGGGAAGTATCCCGAAAATAATTTCAACTTTTGGGTCGGTTTTAACAGCAAATTTTTTAGATGCAATTGCAAGACCTATTCCCAAAAGAAGCCCTAATATACCGAGAACCAATAATGGAACAATAAAAACGCTCATTTTAGCCGATACCTTACACCAATACCGCCTTGAAATATAAAATCGGTCCCGACGGCCGGCGCAATCTCAATAAATATACCGAGCGGATTTGTATCAAAAAGATATTCAAGACCAAGTTTTCCCTGAACACAAAAATTTTTTTCACTGACTAAAGCACCGACGCCGTAATAAAACGGAAGTTTTCCTTCATTTACTTTGAGTGCATTAAAATCATGCCATAAGTAATCTAAATGTGCCATAAAACCGGAGCCGAAACCAAATACACCGTCAATAGCGGTCTTCTCTGAAAGCATACACTTTCCGGAAATACCAACGGGCTTTCCGATGATAACGCCAATTTCGGAATCGTTTTTTGCTTCGCAAAAAGTTGTATAGCGTGAAATTTCGCAAATAAAAATAACCAACCATAAAATTTTAACCTTTAACCTTTCACTTTTAACTTGCATTATCCCCCCTACATCATTCCCGAAAATCCGAAAAATGCTATTGCAATAAGTCCCGCAATGATAAACGCTATCGGCTCGCCTTCAAGTGGTTTTGGAATATCGGCGATTTCAAGCCGCTCTCTTATAGATGACATCAAAATCAAAGCGAGCGTAAAACCCAAACCCGCACCGACTGTAAATACAACCGTTTTTATAAGATTGTAATTTTCTCTGATATTCAAAATCGCAACCGCTAAAATTATGCAATTGGTAGAAATCAAAGGAAGATAAATTCCCAATGCTTTATAAAGTGCAGGCGATGTTTTCATAATAACCATTTCAACAAACTGAACAAGGGCGGCTATCACAAGAATAAAAACAATCGTCTGGAGATATTCAATATGCAACGGGTTAAGAATAAAATATTGGATAAACCATGATGAAACTGCCGCCATCAGAAGCACAAAAATAACAGCAAGTCCCATACCGATTGAGTCGGCTATTTTTCTGGAAACACCCATATATGGACAGGTACCGAGAAATCTCGCAAATACAAAATTGTTGACGAAAATCGTTGACAGTAACAGTAAAATAAGTTCTTTCATATTAACAGCGATTCAAACGGATAAAAACGCAGATTCAGACGGATTATTTCGGATGCAAACGGATTTATATCTGTCTGAATCCGTGACTCCATCCGTTTTCATCCGTGTTTCTTATCTGTCTAAATCGTTTTTATTATTTTTTTATCGCTCTCAAAACTGCCATTAGCAGTCCTATTGTAATGAACGCACCGGGCGGCAACATCATAACTAAAACCGGATTAAATTCAGCAAAAAGTTTTACGCCGGAAAAAGTCCCATTGCCTGAAATCTCTCTTATTGTCGCTATAACAAATAAAACCAAAGTATATCCGAAACCCATTCCGAGAGCATCTATTACTGATTCCAAAATCTGTTTTTTTGCCGCAAACGCCTCCGCCCGAGCAATAATTATGCAATTGACGACAATCAACGGGATAAAAATTCCGAGGTTTTTGTGAATAGCGGGGGCATATGCATTCATCACTAAATCCACAATTGTCGTGAAAGAACCGATGACTATTAAAAATACCGGGATGCGGACTTTTTGCGGGATTGTTTTGCGAAGCAGCGAAACCAAAATGTTTGAACCCAAAAGCACGAATGTCATCGCACAACCCATTCCGATTGCATTTTTTACCTCGGTTGAGACGGCAAGCACCGAGCAAAGCCCGAGCATCAAACCCAGAACAGGATTTTCTTTAATTATTCCTTTTGTAAACCCCGTTAGAAATCCCGCTTTGCGGGACGCCATTTCTAACGGGGTAAATTCACTTAACAGTTTTTTTGAACTCATCTATATTTTTCCTTATAGCATCGGTAATTGCCCGCGAAGAAATTGTAGCCGATGTAACACCGTCAATTTCACCGGTTTGAGCATCTTTCTTCAATAATATTTTTTCCGAAAATTTGCCGATAAATTGCAAAAGGAAATGTTTCTCGGATATTTTTGAACCAAGACCGGGAGTTTCGTTCTGTGAAAGTATTTTTACACCGGTTATCTTAAAGTCCCTGTCAATTCCGACCAATGCCGAAATCTCGCTTGAATATCCGGTTACGATTACTTTTAGAACATAACCGACCATATTATTTTTTTCGTCATAACCGTTCTTTGGAAAAGTATTTTTTACTTCAAAACAAAAAGCAACCGGCAAAACCTCTTTAAGTGCAGCGTTTTCATCCTTCAGTTTTTGAGAAACAATTTTTTTTGTAGTAAAATAATTGGTGACGGCAAGCGTAACACCAGCAACAGCACAGATTATAAAAAGATATTTTCCGAGTTTAATAGTTTCTTTCATTTTTTTTCTTTTTAGCCACAGATAAACACAGATTTACACAGATTTATTTCTGTGCCTTTCTGTGAAATTCTGTGGCTTATTATTCCCATGTTCCGAAGACCCTTGGCTTTGTGAATCTGTCAATCAAAGGCACAAGTATATTCATAATCAAAATTGAATAACAGACGCCTTCAGGATATGAGCCGAGATTTCTTATTAAGACGGTCAAGAGTCCGCAACCAAATCCGAAAATAATTTTTCCTTTTGAAAACAATGGGCTTGTAACATAATCGGTCGCCATAAAAAATGCGCCCAAAATTATTCCGCCAGATATGACTTGGAAAACCGGATCCTGCCTGAAAAGAACCGAAAGAACCGCAACGGTTAAAATGAATGTTATGGGAATATGCCAGGAAATTATCCGACGGTAAAAAAGAAAAATCGCTCCCAATAAAAGCAGAATTTTTGATACCTCTCCGATGGAACCGGGAATATTTCCGACAAACAAATCCGCATATGAAGGTAGTTGTTGAGCAAGTTTTTCTTTCAGAATACCGAGCGGCGTTGCGGAGGTTACTCCGTCAATCTGCCATTTTGTCATAACAGTCGGAAACGAAGAAAGTAAAACGGCGCGACCTATCAGAGCGGGATTAAAAATGTTGAAACCAACGCCTCCGAAACATTCCTTCGCTATAAAAATTGCAAAAAATGAACCGATGCAAACCTGCCATAAAGCAATATCCGGCGGAAGACAATAAGCCATCAAAAGTCCGGTTAGTGCTGCACTGCCGTCGGTAATTTTTACTTTTGTTTTAAAAATAAACTTTTGCGAAACATACTCAAAGAAAACGCAACTTAAAACTGATGTTAAAATAACATAGCCTGAATGATCTCCAAATTTATAAACACCCCATAAACCTGAAGGAATTAGCGCCAAAAAAACTGACAACATTATCTTTGATGTCGTTTCTTTTGATTTAATATGTGGCGCAGGTGAAATCGTAAACTTCATTCTTAATCCTTGTAATCGCGGAGCGAAGCAAGAAATTTGTAAGGAACCTTGAGGAGCGACTACGCTTTCAGGAGCGACGAACAGAGCGAAATCCGACAGGACGGTCGGATGAGCGTTTCCGACAAATTTGCTTGCGAGCGACCTTTCATATTTTTTTCTGCTGAATAAGTGTTTTTGCTAATTTTATATTCTGAACAAGATGAATTTTTGCGGGACATTCATATGCGCAGCAGCCGCATTCCATACAATCAAGCGGACTGTAACTTTTCACTTCCTCATATCTTTCTTTTTCTATCAGCCGAGAAATCATCGTCGGTACAAGACCCATCGGGCAGACATCTATGCATTTTCCGCAACGGATACAATTAGAAGGTTCATAAAATTTTGACTCTTTCTGGGCAAGAATAACCAGCCCGGAAAAACCTTTTACAACGGGAACATCCAAATTAAACTGTGTAATTCCCATCATAGGTCCACCGGCTATAACCTTTTGCCCCGGCAAATCTTCTACAAAACCGCCGCAATAATCAATAATTTCAGACAGTGATGTCCCGATACGAACTTTCAAATTGCCCGGCCTTTTTACGGAACCTGCTACGGTAATTACCCGTTCATAAAGCGGTTTCCCTTCATAAACCGCCTCGTAAATCGCTTTTGCTGTTTGGATATTTTGGACTACACAACCTACATCCATAGGCAATTTTCCGGACGGAACTTCTCGTTTCAAAACGGCTTTAATCAGTTGTTTTTCCGCACCCTGAGGATATTTGGTTTTAAGTTTTACAATTTTAAGTTTTTCTCTGAACTCTGAACTCTGAACTCTGAACCTTTCTATCGCATCTTCTTTACTATCTTCAATTGCGATGAAACCGTTTTTTACATCAAGAACTTTCATTATAAGTTTCAGACCGCCGACGACTTTTTCCGTCTCTTCAAGCATTACTCTATGGTCACAGGTTAAATAGGGTTCACATTCACATCCGTTTAATATAACACTGTCAATCTTTTTCTCTTTCGGCGGAGAAAGTTTTACATGTGTCGGGAAAGCCGCGCCGCCAAGCCCAACAATGCCTGCATTTTTTATAATTTCAACGATTTCATTCGGAAAAAGTTTTTCAGGATTGTTTTTTTTAAACTCAACCGTCTCGTCTTTGTCGTCGGAGTCAATGATTATTGAGTCAAAATTATATCCGCAGGGATGAATACGGCTGGAAATATCAGAAACTTTTCCTGAAACAGGTGAGTGCAGATTTGCGGAGATAAATCCGGTTGCCTCGGCGATTAGTTGTCCGGTTTTTACGAGGTCGCCGATTTTCACGATGGACTTTGAAGGTGAACCGGTATGTTGTGCTAAAGGAATAACCGCTTTTTTCGGGAGCGGTATTTCCTCCGTCTCTATCTGTGATGTGTATTTTGATTGCGGAGGATGAACTCCTCCGACGAAACTATTCATAATGCGCAAAACCCGTTGTTTTATAAATTTTCCTTTCTTTATCAATTACAAGACACTCGGCAACTTTGTACAATTGCACAAGTTTGACTCCGTCCTCGGGTCCCAAAACATATGTCGCCGTCGCAAGCGCATCGGCATCGGTTGCATTATCTGCTATGATAGTTGAACTTATTGACTTATTTGCCGAATAGCCGGACAACGGATTTATTATATGTGAAATTTTTATTTTGTCAAGAAAAAAGTATCTCTCATAATCGCCGGAAGTGGTCACTGCTTTGTTTTTGATTTTCACTATCGTAATAAAATCATTTTTATCACGCGGATTCTGAAGTGCTATTTTCCATATTTTGCCGCCAAAACATCTAATATCACCGCCGGCATTTACTATGCCGGTTTTTATCCCTGATTTTTTTAGTACTTCTACGGCTCTATCCACAGCATAGCCCTTGGCAATCCCGCCTAAATCTATTTTCATTCCTTTTTTTGCGAAGATAATTTTTTTGTTTTTTTCGTCAATGCTAATATTTTTCCAACCGACAAGTTTTCTGGCATTCTCAATTTCTTTTTTTGATGGCAATCGCTCCATTTTCTTTGAATTTTTCCATAATTCAATAATGGGTAATACAGTTATATCAAACGCACCTGCTGAAATTTCAGAAAAATATTTTGATTTTTTTATAAGTTGAATTACTTCATCCGAAACAACTGCCGAACCGTTTTTATTCAGTTGTGAAATTTCCGAAACGGGCTTATAGACGGAAAAAATATTTTCAACGTGGGCAATTTCACCAAAGGCATCCGAGATTGATTTTTTAGCAATTGTCTTATCATAAGATAAAATTTTTATCTCTACAGTCGTTCCCATTAAAAGTTTCTTCTCGGAAAATTCCTTGCTAACCACTGAACGACCAACGGAAGTCCCGCTGGGGCAACCGAATAAAAAAACCGCAGAAACCAAAATAATTTTTTTCATTTTTTGCCTTTACTATTATATTTTTTACTTTTTATTCTTTCACCGGTTTTGTAGGTATCTTTATACATTATCTCTCCGGTTTCATAATACTCCTTGCAAACTCCGTCCAACTTCCCATTTTTGTAATCAGATTTTTCCTTTAATTTTCCGTTTTCATAATATGTTTTGTATGTTCCGTTTAATTCATCATTCTTGTAGTTAACCTTATGAAATACTTTGCCACTCTCGTAATACATTTTGCTTGTACCTTCCAATTTTCCGTCCTTGTAGTTTATCCCATCCTTCAATTTTCCGCTTTCATAATATTCTCTGGTTTTACCGTCCAATTTACCGTTTTTATAATTTGCTTCTTGCATCACCTTGCCCGTTTCATAATACAACCTGATGATGCCTTCCTGCGAACCTTTTTTATAGTTTGTCTCTGAAAATAACTGGCCACTATCATAATATTGCTTGACTATTCCGTCGGGTATAACGCCTGACTTTTTAATGTTTCCTTTTCCATCAATTATTTCTCTCGCTATTTCCTTATCGCCACTGTAGAAAAAAATCTCTTTTATATTCCCGTTCCGGGTTATTTTTCGCACTACTTCCGGGAATACTGTAGATATATTTACAAGTACCGTTACGAATGCCGCTGAAAAATATATTATTATCATTCTACAATTTCGGAACATATTTTTTCTTGTCATTTTTACAATATGTAATCCTTGGAAGATAATAATTCTTCAACCTTTTCAACAAGTTCTTCGTTTGAAAACGGCTTTACAAAATAAGAATCGCATCCTAACATCTCCGCCTGCTTAATGTCTTCGGGCTGGGATTTTGCGGAAAGAATTAATATCTTCGGATGAGGACTGAATGATTCGTCCCGTTTTAAGCGTCTTAACACCTGATAGCCGGAAAAAAACGGCATCATTATGTCCAAAATTACAAGATGGGGTTTCTCCTTACGGCATATAGAAAATGTTTCGGCACCGTCTTTGGCAACAAGAATTTGATGCCCAAGCGGAAAAAGTATCGTTTTAAGAAGTTCTCTTATATCGGCATTATCGTCTGCGATGAGAATTTTTTTAATCATTTTTATATGTTGTTATTTTACTACTTTTTAGGCGGGTTTTCAAGGAAAAATAATTTTCAAAAAATATTTGATTTGCTTAATAATAGGAATGCCTGTTTTTCGGTTTCATAGCAATCCAAAATTTTTTGCTGAAGGTTGACCAATAACGAGTGGTTTTCTCGTAAACAGTTAACTGCTTTTTTTGTTAACCCGTTTATTTCAATGTTGATTTTTTTCATTTTTTCAATTGTATCGGGTTCTTGTTCCTCAAAAATTTTGTTTTTTTGGAAAAGTAATTCCCTTGTTTTTCTAAGTTCTGGGATTTCGTCGGGCAGGGTGGCAGATGCTATTTCGGTCCATTTTACCGACGATTTTTCAAAAATTTCGGCAACTTCACTGAGTTTTGGCGAGTTTAGAATTTCTGCTGATTCTCTTAAAAATTTTGCATACATCGGGCGAAAGGCACCGCCGCCGGTGCCTCCGATTTCAATATAGATGAATGTATTGAGAAGACATTCTAACAGGTTCATTCCCTTAAATTGTTCATTCCACTTTGGGATAAGCCCGACCCATTTTTGCATTCCAGAAAGCCCGATATTTTTTATCGGCGGATTTATCATCGCATCACAACATTCTTTTATGCCGTTTTTGATGCATTCTTTCAAATCCGGTATTATCGGCGGACATTTTATTTTGAACAATTTATTTTTTGCGGGAAACGGCGGGAATTTTGATGAACGGGCTTTTTTGAAATCACCGATAGAAACAAAAACGGCTTTTTTTCCTCTGTCTGCAATATAAACTTTATTTTCTTGTTCGTCAATTCCGAAGACGGTAACAGCATGCCCTCCAAAATGTGCTTCCGATGGAAGAGCCATATACGGAAGATATGCCATATCAACAAAAACATAAACCGGCTCGCCGGACCGGAGCAGTTTTTTTACTTCTTCGTAACTTTTTTCAGCGTTGCCTGTCTGCCATAATATTGCTTCTGCACCGATTCGCTTACAAATTTTTACAACAAACTCATCAACCTTTGAATTACGGCATCCGATAAACGGTGCCGGCATTTTTTTTGTATGCCAGTAGATAAAACCGACGCCGCCGCCCAGACCGAAAAGCATTTCCTCCGATAAATTCAAATTATGATACTCAAGAATACTTTTCAATGCTGTCGTCTGGCAGTGTTTTCCGCCGAAACAATTAAAATTTTCCAAAATTATTTTTTCAATATCCATAGTTTGATTTTACAAAAAATAAAGATTGAAAACAAGTAAAAATTGTGTATAATAAAATTTATGTCCAACATTATTATTCTCGGAATTACAAGTTTGCTGACCGATATTTCGTCGGAGATGGTTTATCCTTTGATTGCCGTTTATCTTTCGTCGCTGGGTGCGACACCTGCTATTATCGGACTTATTGAAGGCATAGCGGAAAGTTTAGCGTCATTATTGAAAGTTTTTTCCGGTCATTTCTCGGATAAAACAAAAAGAAGAAAACCGTTTGTGATTTTTGGATATTCATTTTCCGCAGTTGGAAAATTTTTGCTTTATATTTCTACAACTTGGCACCTTGTTTTTTTTGCGAGGATTTTTGACCGGCTGGGAAAAGGCATCCGGACGGCACCGCGGGACGCTCTTATCGCCGAAAGTTCGCAAGACGGCAAAAAGGGAAAAGCGTTCGGTCTCCACAGGACTATGGACACTATCGGCGCGGCAGCCGGCGTTTTACTTGCTTACTTTTTCATCACAACGTGGCATGGCAGTTACAAAACCGTTTTTTTGTGGTCGGTGGTGCCGGCAGCATTGGGTGTCGTGGTGTTGTTTTTCGTTAAAGAAAAGCACAAAACTGACACGGAACAAAAACACGGAACAGACACAAAACTAAAAATCAATTTTAAAAGTTTTAAGTATCTTGATAAAAAATTAAAATATTTTTTAATGATAGCGATGCTGTTCACACTCGGAAATTCTTCAAACCAGTTTTTGTTTCTGCGTTCCAAAAATCTCGGATTTTCCGCGGCAAACATAATTCTGCTTTATTTAATGTATAATATCGTTTATGCTTTTGTGTCTTATCCGGCTGGAATTATTTCCGACAACATCGGCAGAAAAAAAATACTGGTAATGGGTTATTTTTTCTACGGGTTAGTGTATTTTGGATTTGCTTATGCCTCGGCGAAAATTTCAATCTGGATTTTATTTGCGCTTTACGGACTTTACATCGGCTTGACGGAAGGTATTGAAAAAGCGTTTATTTCGGATGTCGCACCGACGGATAAGAAGGCAACAATAATAGGACTTCACGCTACAATCGTCGGAATCGGACTTTTCCCCGCATCATTTTTAGCCGGAATTTTGTGGACCCAACTCGGGGCAGCGGCGCCGTTCATTCTGGGTGGATTTACCGGCGTCCTCTCGGCAGTTCTACTGTTGTTTTTGATTTAAACCTATTGTCAACAATTTAATTACCTCCGTCCCCATTATACACTGCCGGAATTACAACGAATTTATTTTTTATTTTTGATGATTTTAGAAATATTTTTATCGTGCCCAAATCAAATCTTTTCTCAATCTTTTTGTTGATTAGTTCGATTTTTTGTATTTTGTCATAATAGATTATTTTTGACTTAAAAAAATTCGAAGAATCTAATATAAACTTTTTGTCTGTTAGAATATATTTATTATTTCTATAAATCGGCTGTAATGGGTAAAGTATCAAACTTATTATGAAAGGTATTGCTAATAAACCAGCAGTGAATGCTAATAATAACGGTGTTGCCTTACTAAAAAAAAATATCTTTATCTAAGATTTCATATAAAAAAATAAATATTTTCAAGTATAAGTAGTGGTCGTAAAAATAGAACCATCCTAACGCAAAAATTATGACCGGTAGATTTTCAAGTAATATAATAAAACGTCGGGATTCATAAACCTGCATTATTTGTTCGCCTTTTTCAAGCATATTTTCATATTCGCTAACAATAGTATCTTGCACCATAAATATCCCCTGATATAACACTTATTATGAGTATAAACGTGAAACTGAATTCTGTCAATAGATATCTCACAAATAGGAAAAATAGTTTTAACCCTCTACCTATTTTACTCTTGGAAAGAAAAATTTGAATCTGTCAATGTTATAAGATATAAAAAGAGATGGAAAAATGGGGCAGGTACAATTTTTGCTCATCACTTCTGCTTCTACTTTCACTTCTATTTTTATTTTTAATTTAGCAGGTTAAATGCAAGCAGGTGATTATATGTTTAAATTGAAGTTCATTGTGTATTTCAATTGCCTTTTTTGTGGTTTCTATAATTAATTTTATGTTTTGGCTTTCAATATATTTTTTTGTTTCAGGAGGAATTTTCATACAACCGTCATAACCTGTTCCCACAATAATAATCTCCGGTTTTTCCGAAATCACATCTTTTAAGTCATCAATACACAATGAATGCCCTGCCTTTCTCCACCAGTTCGCGAAAACCCTGTCAGGATAAATAATTACGTCGACGGTGTATTCTTTACCGTCAACAATAACTTCTCCAAAATCGTAGTATTCAATTTTCATTTTCTAACGCACAATTGTTACGGACGCCATTATTGAATGCGGAATATTGCCGCCGTCTAAAAACATGCTTTACTTATGCCTGTACTTTATTACTCTTGCTTTTTCAATTGTGATAAGTCCTTCCGTTACCACTTCATCCAGAAAAGGCAGAATTTTTTGAAGGTTTTCGTCGGTATCAACTATTTCAACTATAACCGGAAGGTCTTCGGACAATCGCAATAGTTTTGCAGTATGCATCCTACTATCGGCACCAAAACCCATAATGCCGCGCAATACCGTTGCACCCGCCAAATTCAGTTCCCTTGCTTTTAACACAATCTGTTCATACAGCGATTTTCCTTTATAGTGGTCTGATTCTCCGATAAATATTCTTAAAAGCATTCCTTCTTCCGGTAATTTCATTTTGAAAACCTCCTTAATCAAACATGTTAATTAAAAATTTGGAAGCAAAAAAACCGATGAATACGAAACCTATTCCGAAAATAGCGGAAAGCAAAATATTAGCCGCTGCTATGCCGTATTCTCCGTCGCGCAAAAGGTTAAAACTTTCCAGAGTGAATGTGGAAAAGGTGGTGTATCCTCCGAGAATTCCCATGAAAACAAATAATCTTACATTAGGCGAAACAACGATGCGGTCGGAAATTCCCCACAAAAAACCGATGATTAACGAACCGGAAAGATTAACTACAAAAGTGCTGACAGGAAAAATACCTCCGGAGAATTTATAATCAAGCCCGGAAATAAGATACCGCACCAGTGTTCCGAGAGCGCCGCCGAGGGCGATAAAAAACAGCCTAAACATATTCCTAATGCTCCTTTCACTTATCTGTAATTTACAAACTGCAGCGGGACGGGGTAGTCCTTGGATTTTATAAAACTGATAACCGACTGTAGGGCATCCTTATCTCTGCTTGAAACCCTTATCTGCTCATCCTGTATCGCCGACTGGACTTTCAGATTTAAGGTCTTTATGTCTTTTACGATGCTTTTCGCGAGTTCTTTTTCTATGCCGCAGACGATGTTGTCCGTTTCCCTTACGGCACCGCTTATATTCGTCTCGGTTTTTTTTACCGTCAATGCTTTCTGGCTTACTCCCCTTTTTGCCATTTTTGACGACAAGACATTTTTAATCTGTTTAAGATGAAACTCCGAACTGGCAGAGAGTATGACCGTTTTCTCAACACGGTTTAATTCAATTGTGGAATTGGTCCCTTTCAAATCAAACCTGTTGATTATTTCTTTCATTGAAATATTAACTGCATCGTCCACTGCCTGTAAATCAACCTGCGAAACAATGTCAAAACTAAAATCACTTGCCATTTTTTTCCTCCAATAATTTTAACAAATTGTTTAATTCTAAATCGGTATTTTCGCATCCGTCTTTGGACAGCGGATAAAAATATACGGGAATTTTCCGTTTCTCGCACTCTTTTATTCCCTGCGCACCCTCAAAATAACAGGCAACGCCCAAAATTGCCCCGGGTTTTAATTCCGCAACCATTTTTTTAACGGTGCTTCCGCCTTTCAGTATTCTTAATCCGAGATAGCCGGCGGTTTTTGCCGTCTGCGAAATTTTGCATATTTTACAGCCGCCGCACTCGGCACAGATATAATAACTTCCGAACTCCTTTGCTCTGCATTTTTTTATATTCCTCAAACACTGCGGCACCAAAATCATTCTTTTATTAGCAGGAATTTGCAGGAACTTTTCAAAATATTTTTTATTTTTTTCAATGGTAAATTTTTTATGATTCATAAAAGTATCAGAAATGAAATTGCTATGATTATTACTGAGCACAAAATCGGCAGCCACACGGGTCCTATCCACGGAGTCGGTATCAGAAAGAAAACATCTGTCGTGCCAAACGATTCCGGCCAGTTCAAAATTATTTTAAGAAAAATATAATAAAAAATGTCCCACACACCGAACGCCAGCAAAAAATACACGATACGTGATGACAAAGAATTGCCGACAAGCCAGGCAAAAGAAACAAGCATTATCATCGTGAACAATTCACGGGCAAGTTCGGTTAAAAAAATTCTTTCCGAGAAAGGTTTGAGTTCGGCCACGGGTCCGAATTTTATAAACGGAAATTTTATTTTTTTAGAAATGTGAAATCCGTTTGGATAATAAAGTTCTCTCAAATATGCGACGACGGCGGCTTCCAGATAACCCATCGCGGCCGCAAAAATTATCGTTAAAATTATTCTCATCTTACAGAAGATTTTTTAGCGATAAGACCTGGTCTGCACTGCCCATAATAATCAGTTTATCGCCTACACAAATTGAGGTATCTTTAGGCGGATTGAACTTGTAACCCTGTTTTGTTGCTATGGCAAGAAGCAGCACTCCCGTTTTTTCAAATTGCACTTGTGAAACCGTTGAAACATTCGGATTTCTTACCTCTACATCTTCAACCCGAAGGTCGCCCTTTCCTTCTTTTAACATCATATCAAGAAACGAAACAACCGTCGGACGAACCATTTCCGAAGCCATTCGCAAACCACCTATAAGATTAGGAAGGACAACCGAATTTGCGCCGGCAAACATAAGTTTTCTCGCTGAGGAATCCTTAACCGCCTTGGCGATTATTTTTATATTTGGATTCAGTTCGCGCGCAGTTATAATTAAAAAAATGTTTTCCTCGTCCGTGGAAAGTGCGGCAAAAAGGCCTGCGGCATTTTCTATCCCTGCCTCTTTAAGAACATTTTCATCGCCGGCATCATTATTTATACAGAGGTAATTTTCATATTTTTTCAACAAATCCTTATCTTTTTCAACTATAACAAAATCTCTTTTTGTCTGTGAAAGTTCCGAGATGATGTGGCTGCCTACTTTTCCGGCGCCGCATAAAATAAAATGATTTTTTAATTGTGAGATGGTTTTAAGCATTTTTTTCCTCCTGAAAATCTGACTCATTTCTCCCTCTATAAAAAACGAGGTAATAGATGAGACGGCATAAAGCATAGTGCTAATCCCGGATAAAATCAAAATAATCGTAAAAATTCTTCCGTGAACTGTAAGCGGATGGGTCTCTCCGTAACCGACGGTGGCAAGCGTAATGACGGTCATATAAAGAGAATCAAAAAAATTCCATTTTTCAATAATGATGTAGCCAAGTGTGCCGAATAATAAAATAAAAACAAGAATGGAAATTGTGCGGATGAGTTTTTTATACATCTTCAAGAAAACTTCATAACCACGAAAGCACGAAAAAGGCGCCACAGAATCACACAGAAAAAGATTCAGTGAAATTCTGTGACATTCTGTGGCTTATCTTGTGTCTTCGTGGTAAATATAACGGTTTTATAATTTTTCCGATTGGAAATCGTATTTCAGGAATTCATCAACAACTTTCGCGTCAAATTGCGAGCCGCTGTTTTTTTTAAGTTCCACGAACGCTTCTGATAGTGTCATCGGTTTTTTGTAAGGCCGCTCCGACATCATAGCATCAAATGAGTCAACAACGGCGAGAATCCTTGCGCCGAGAGGAATATCATTCCCTTTAAGTTTGTCCGGATAGCCGTTGCTGTCCCATCTCTCATGGTGATGTTTGACATACTCGGCGGCGCCTTTCAGGAAACTTACGCGACTGATGATGTTGGCGCCTATTGTGGAATGTTTTTTTATAATCTCGTATTCTTCGGAGGTTAATTTACCGGGTTTCAGAAAAACCGATTTGTCAATTCCTATTTTTCCCACATCGTGAAGAACTGCTGCCATTTCTAAATCCTTTAATTCCTGTTTTGATAACCCAAGTTTTTTTCCAAGGTAATCTACATGTTTTACCATTCTTTCGGAATGCCCGCGGGTGGAGTGGTCTTTCGCTTCAATAGCCTCGGCAAGTGCAGAGAGAACTTCAAAGTAAATATCTTCCTGCGAGTGATGAGGGGAAATGCCTTTCCTTCCGCCGAACAGCCATTTAACCATAATTACAAATCGTTTAATAAAATTCATCATAAATATTTTTGAGAAAACCTCCGTTAGTTTTATTATATCAAAAAAATCGTGAAAATCAACCTTCCCCATACGGTTCTACATGTACGATTACATCCTTTAAAAAAATTTTCTCTTTAATCATCGCCTCCCTTAAATTAGTTGCTATCTCGTGTCCTTTTGAAACTGTGTAATTCGAGCTTACGAATATTGAAACATCTATTATGTAATTTCTTCCCACGGGATGCACCCGCAGATTAGAAAATTTTTTTATTTCGGGATATCTTAAAATAAATTCTTTTATTTCCCTTACAAATTCTTCCGAAGGAATGGAATCCATTATTATCCTGTTGCTCTCCTTCATTATATTCGCGCCTGTCCTCATAATAAAAACTGATACTACTAAACTTGCAACAGGGTCAAGAAAAAGCCATCCCATTCGGGCGCCAGTAATACCTATGAGCGCACTCGTTGATGCAAGAACATCCGAACGGTGGTCAAAAGCGTTTGCCTTGATAGCGGGTGAATTTAAGATATTGCCGACTTTCAGAGTATACCTGTGCAGTATTTCTTTTATTATTATTGTAATAATAGCAGCCCACAAAGCGACGGCAGAAGGATGGCTGTAGTTTTTGTCAATTATAGTATGAAAAGCGGAATAACCGAGAAACAGACCGGTGGACAACACAATGATAGAGACAATCCATGAAACAATAACTTCTATGTTTTCATGTCCATATGGATGTTCGTCATCTTCGGGTTTTTTACCCATTTTTATTCCGAGATAAATAATCACCGATGTCAATACATCAAAAAGCGAATTGATGGCGTCGGCAATCATTGCCTGACTGTGACCAAAAATTCCGGCAAAAAACTTAATTATCGTCAGAAGACCGTTTGAAACAAGCCCTGTTATCGTGCAGACATATTCGTCTTTGAAATTGATTTTTTTTGGCATAATTTTATTATACTTTTTCTGAAAAATTATTCAAGCATCTTTTATTTAATAATTTTTTTGAGAGCTTTTTGGGCTTTGAGCAATGCCTCTGCCAAAGTTGAGCGTATGAGCGGCACAATTTCGGCACCGGCGCGCCGACAAGAATCTTCGGTGAATTGCGTGATAACTTTGCCGAGCGAAAGTTTTAACGGGATCTTTTCTTTTATGTCGGGAAGATATACAATTTTATCCGGGTTCTGCGAATTTCTTCTCGGAATTCCAGTAATTCTTTCGGCATAATGAGCAACATCCGGGTGATTTTTTCCTATTATGTTTTCAGCGTAATAAATTGCCTTGCTGCTTTCAATATACTCCAATTGCGACAGATAAGCGGCATTGCCTTTTTTTATTTCTACATCTTCCGACCCTGTGTTTTCATACAGCACTTGCGGAAAATCTTTCAGAACAAATTCGCACTTCGCAACAATTTTTTGAGTGTTGTCCAAAAACTCCTGCGGCATTCCCGCGGCAAACATTTCTTTTTCCGACTTAAGCCAAAAGTGATGCGAATCAATCTTAAATGATGAAATTTTATCAAAACGGGTTTTTATGATAATGTCGTGGGCAAGCCAATCGTCAATTTCCAAATAATGAACATCATTTGTCGCAATCGGAACCACATTATATTTTTTGGCAAGTTCCAGCAGCCCTTTATTTGATATTTCCTCGTCGGTAATCCCGTGCTTTGCTATCTCAACATAGAAATCGTTCCCAAAAATTTCTTTGTATCTTATGAAAATTTTTTCCGCATCGGGAAGACCGTTTTTTATGTATGCCTGCGAGGTCTGATTAAAAAAACAGGCGGACGAAGCAATTAAACCCACACAATATTTTTCTAAAAGTTTCCAATCAACCAGCCCTCTTTTTTCATAATAATTGTTTTCAATCCAACTATCAGAAACGAGTGAAACGAGATTTTTATAGCCGACCTCATTTTTAGCAAATAAAAGAAGATGAAACCTGTTTTTGTCCTTCTTTTCAATTGATTTTTGGGCATCGTCGACAAAATATATTTCAACACCGAAAATCGGTTTCACGCCGTATTTTTTACAGGCATCCGAAAATTCATACATAAACGGCATTTCGCCGTGTTCCGTTATGGCGATTGCATTTTGTCCGAGTGATTTCGCTTTTTTTACCGCTTCATCAATCCGCAGTGCGCTGTCAGAAAACGAGCCGATAAAATGATTGTGTAAATGAGTAAACACTATTTCTCCTCTATTTCCTTTATTTTCTCATTCAGTAAATCGGTGTACCGTCCGTGTGGCTCAACTTCAAGTGCTTTTCTGAAAAGTGTAATCGCTTCGTCAAAATTATCATCAAAGTAATACATCAATCCGAGGTGTATCCGTGCATAATATTCTTTATCGTTAAGAGAAATTGCTTTCAAAAATTCTTTCTCGGCGAGGACGGAATTATTTGTTTTTTTATAAGCATAGCCGAGTTTGGAGCGGGCATCGGCGGAATTAGGATCCATCATAACGGCTTTCTTCAATTCAACGACCGCTTCATCAAATTTTTTATCCCTCACTAAAAACCAACCCTTATCCATATACATCCAAAAGTCATCGTAATTTATTGAAAATGTACCGACGGATGCTGAATACCTGTTTATATCCGATTTTTTTTCCGTGTTAATTTTCAAGTTTTTTCCGTCTGAAATGATTTCAATGTTACCGTCAATATCTGTTCTGTATAATTTAACGTTAAGTTGCTTATATTTTTCAAGCGTTGAGAAAACCGGCAAACCGTAATCGTTGGGCTCACCGACGGTAAGCACGGCAATTTTGGGTGATACCTTTTTCAGAAATTCATAACTTGACGATGAACTGCTTCCGTGGTGCGGGATTTTTAAGACGGTAGATTTTATATCATTTCTTTGTAAAAAATTTTCGGCTTCTTTTTCTATATCACCTGTAAAAAGAAACGAATTTTTACCATGAACAACCCTTATTACTATAGAGTGGTTATTATATGCTTCCGTACCGTACAATACCTCGTTTTTTGCATTTAATACAGTCGCTTCGCATCCACCCCAATCGTATTTTTCACCGACGGCAACTATTTTATATGCTGCGCCGTTTTTTTTCACATCTAACAGAAAATCCTGATATGGCTCAACCGGTGAGACAATTCCGCTGTCTAATACCTCTAATACTTTAAAGTTTTTAAGAATATATTCCAACCCGCCGTAATGGTCGCCGTGGGGATGGGTAAGAATTATGGTATCAATTTTTTCTATATTTTTGTTTTTAAGAACGGGGGCTATATTTTTTTCACCTGCATACCACAAACCGCCGTCAATAAGTATGTTTTTATTTAACGGTGTCTGAATTAAAATTGAATCGCCGACCTGCCCGACATTTATAAATGTAACTGTCAGGTCAGGAGCGTAAATAAAAGTAAAAAGTAAAAAGTAAAAAGTAAAAAGTAAAAAGTAAAATTTTTCTAAACATTTTTTACTGGGCCTCGGGCACATTAAATAAATCTATTTTTATGTTTTTATTGAGATTGAGTTTTTTGAGAATCAATGTTGTTTTTATATCCCCACCGGAACTTATAAAATTCAATTTGTGCGGGAATTTTATTTTTCCCAACAGTTTATAATCAGCAGGAATAATAACGGAACCGTTGACAAATTTTATCTCAGAAACAGTATGTTCTTTTTTATCAACCTTTATTTCAATCAAATCATTTTTAAAGATATAGAAATTTTTCCCCTCCGAAACATTATCAAGTCCATCAAAACATTCCGCATCAAAAATACTGAAAATATCCTTAACCCAAAAAAAATCATCGGTAAGGTTGTATATCTTTTTTTCCGGCGTGATATAAACAATCGTTCCCTGACGCATCAAAATAAGCCCATGAGGGATGGAAAACAGCCCTAAAATTTCAAACCGCAATTGTTTCGGTTTCTTGAAAAAAAACGGCCCATTCACTCCGTATCCCTCGTTTTTATAGATAGTGTTCGCACTGACAAACCCGGAAATATCCTGTATTTCCTTAAAACTTCTCATTGCCCGTAATTTTATTATATCTTTTGACCACTTTAAGTTTCTACGGTGCTTTTTTATCTTTTTTTTGACTGCTTTATTTTTTTCAATAGAAAAAGATGTCTCCCAACTATCAACTGCTTTCTCTTTATCCCCGAGGGTAAAATAACAGTCGCCGAGATGGTCAAAAATCACGGCGTCATCCAATTTTTTGGACGCTTTTTTAAGTAATGTCATCGCTTCGGCATATTGCATCTTTCGGTAAAAAACCCAGCCGAGTGAATCAATATAGGCGGGATTTTCGGCATCTATTTCCAGCGCCTTTTTTATCAGTTCTTCCGCTTCGTTAAGTTTTATGTTTTTGTCAGCATAAGTATAGCCGAGATAATTATATGCTACCGCAGAATTTGAATCAATTTCTATAACGCTAAAAAACTCTTTTTCCGCTAATTCCTGTTTTTTTAATTTATCATAAACAATTCCCAGTTCAAACCGGTATTTTGAATTTTGCGGTTCAAGTGTAACTGCTTTTTTCAGATAACTTTCCGATTTTTTATACTTGCCTAAAACTTCGTAATTCATCGCAAGAAAAAAATACAGATCGGAAACTTCGGCGCCGAGACCCACTGCTTTTTCAAATGACTTTACCGCTTCTTTTGTGTCCTCCTGAATTGTAAAAATATAACCCTTTTGTATATGCGGCTCGGGTGATTTTTTATTCAGATAAATTGATTTGTCAAAATATTTGAGCGCTGTTTCGTAGTCCTTTTCTTCAAGAGACAAAAGCCCGAGATAATAGTCAATCCAGTGGTTTTTTGGGAACTTCTCTTTTGCTGCTGTAAGATATTTTTTCACCGACAGATAATCCTTTTGTAGAATATAAAGTCCTGCAATTTTCATCGTGAGTTCCGCATCGTCCGGCAGTATTTTGAGCAGTTTATCATATAACTCAATCGCTAATGTGTAGTCCTTTTTTTCCTCATAGATACCTGCAAGGGCAATTAGCCCAACAACGGAATTACCGTCTATTTCAGCGGCTTTCTTCAGATATAATTCCGCTTCCGTCGGACGATCAAGTTTACTATACAAAATCCCGATATTGACATAAACATCCGGCGAGTCAGGTTCAGTCTGCAAAAATTTTTCAAAATACAAAATTGCTTTTTCATATTTTCCTGTTTCGGAATATAACACTCCGAGATTATAAAGTGCTTTTTTATTTGCCGGCTCTGTTGATAATATTTTCTCATATGCCGAAATCGCTTTTTCGGGTCTTTTATTGTAAATTGATAATTCTGCGGCAAGTTCGGTTGTTGATTCATCATCAGGCGTAACTTTTGAAATTTCCGATATTATTTCCGAGGCCGCTTTCATATCTCCTGTTAAAATATAAATCTTGACAAGTTGTTTTTTCACATAAACGGAATCAATATCATATAAGATTGATTTTTTGTATTCTTCTATTGCTTTTGGCAAATCACCCTTCATTTCAGCGATGTTACCGAGAAGATAATGATAATATGCGTCGGATTGGGAGGCGGAAATAAAAGTGAGTGAGTGAGTAAGTGAATAAGTGAGTAAGAAAAGCAAAACAAACTTCTTTTTCATAAAGTTTTGGACATAACTACGGCATCGTCAGAATTTGAATAGTATTTTTTTCTTACTCCTATTTTTTTGAATCCGAATTTCTCATAAAGCGATAGTGCCTGGTAATTGATTGCTCTTACATCCAGAAACATTTTTTTTATTCCCATAGCGTAAGATATATCTATAATATATTTCATAAGTCCTGAGCCAATGCCTTTTCTCCTGAATTTTTCCTTAACAGTAATGTTAGTAAGATGTCCTTCGTCGGAAACTTTCCAGAAACATATATACCCGGCGATTTCGTGGTCTTTTATCGCCGCAAAAAAATTTGAGAATTCAAGGTGCATCTCCCTTTTAAACAAATTTTCCGACCATGGATCCGGATATGATTTTTTTTCAATTTCGGCAATTGTCCTTATGTCATCAATCCGCACCCGGCGAATCTCAATTTCAGTATCTTTTTGTCGATTTACAATCGGCATAATGCTCTTGGGCAAAAGCCCTCCTTATATACAAAGGCAGAACTTCATTATAATTGTGCTTTTTATTTTTTTTAAATTTATTTAACGCCGTAAATCCGACGGAAGAAGCGGATACGTTAATAATAACGCATTTTTTCATGGAAATTTTTTTACAAATTTCCCTATTGCCGATAACCGTTGATTTATTATCCAACATTTTTAAGAATTTTTCAACCTTAATTATTTTATATTTTGTTTTTCTTTTTAGCCCCCCATACTCTGCCGTGTAAACTTCGCCGCGGAGTGCATCTACTATCGGGAAAATTTTTCCCGAAACATTTTTTAGCGTAGCGTCTTTTAATGCGTTGAAAACCAAACAATCCAGACACGAAACGCCGATAACAGGTAATTTCAGAAATTGTCCGTAAGCCCGAGCCAGAGAAACGCCAACTCTTATACCGGTAAAAGAACCGGGACCCACATCAACTGCGATTGCATTAAACTGTAAGTTTTTCTTTGCGATATTTTTTATAATATCAAAAATTTTGGAGGACGAATTTTTTGGCAAAAAAATATTTTTCTCGGCAATAATTTTATCACTGTTTATCACAGCGGCACCGCAAATGCTACCCGATGTTTCAATAGCAAGTATTTTCATAGTCAAATATACCTAAAACACAAAAAACCACAAATATTGCGAATATCGAAATCCAAACTCCGACTATAAATGACTCCGACAAAAAAATAAAATCAATTTTTTTAGAACTACGGCTTACTTTTACCGAGCGAGTCATTGCATTCGCTGTATACATTTTTGAACTACTACCGTCAACGAAAACAGACCATCCTGGATAATTAAAATCTAAAAGCGTAACTGTGCCGGCAAAATTTATATTTTTTTCAATTTTAACTTTATTGCTGCTGTACTGTAAGATTCTTAAAGATTCTTTCTTTTGTTTTTTTTCATCTTCAAAAAATGCATGCGAAAAATAATTTCTATTTTTGTAAATTTTCAAGGACGGTAAAAACAAAGGCAAATAAATCTTTTCGGCGAGTACAAATTCTTTATCGCTTAAATTTGCCGATGAAAGTATATATTTTACATTTGATTTTGCCAATTCGGAATATTCGGAGTCGTCTACAACTTTAAGCGGAGAATAAATATTTAACACCGGAATATCAAAAATTATGTTTGTATTCGGCGGCAAATAATTCAGATAACCCTTCTGAGAAATATAATTTGTCTCCGGCATTGTGGATAATACATAGTTCGAAATCCATGCTTTTTTGCCGGCATCAAGAACAAAAACCCTGAATATATCAGCATCTTTTTTAAGAAATTTAACTGAATATGGGATATTAAAATATTCCATATCAAGTACTTTGTTGTATCCGGAACCAAAGTTAATAAGTTCAAGTAAAATAATAAACAAAACGGGTATTTTTAATCTTTTCAACGACTGAAAACCGTAGGCAGCAAGAATTGAAAGTGAAAAAACTATAAAAACCAAAAAACGCTGGGGAAGACGGAAAAACTTAAACCCCGGAATATACAAAACTAAATCAGAAATAATCGGAAACACCAATAAAAAAACAATAATGCCGATAGAAAGTCCGGCAAAGAAACCAATTCGCTTCACTCCCAAACTTTTGTTTTTTATAATACTTAAAATTACAAGTAATATCGTCATAATTCCGATAAATACACAATTCTCGCAAAAAATGCTATCTTTTCTTGTATAAGTGCCTAAAACAGGATTGCCGAAAATATATGGATGAATAAACAAGAGCATATCCTTCAAATAATATCCCCATGAAAACATATCATGCGGATTTATGCCTTTGCTTCTGATTGAATGAGGAATAAGTTCAATTGTGGGCAGTACCTGACAAAAAGCGATTAAAATTCCTAAAATTGATGATAAAAAAAGTCTAACAATTTCTTTGAACTTTCTGATATTAAATATCTGCCAGAAAAACAAAATTATTCCCGAATAAAAAGCAATTTGCGGGAAACCCGTTAAAAGTTGCAGGGCAAAAATCAATGATAAACATAAATATTGCTTTTTCAAAACAAAAAGAAATCCGAGCGGTATCCAGATACAGGAATTGAAGAGATTCATATGCTCTGCGTGGCAGGCAAAAAATCCAGAAAAAATAAAAATAAACGAGGACAAAAGTGACGGTATTTTTTTCAGTTTTATTTCTCTTAAAAAAAGATACATAAAAAATCCGCCTAAAAAAACATGCATTAGGAAAATATAATTATACGCAATCCATTGAGGAAAAATTGCAAAAATAATATTTAGCGGGTAAAAAAAACCACCCTGACCCTCGGCATGTATCGGAAAACCCAAAAACATATTATTATTCCACAGCGGGAATTCACCTGTACGCAGAGAATTTCCGAAAAAAAATCTTGACGGAAAATATAAAGTTGTAATATCATTCGCACCTGCTTGATGGGCAGAAAAAAGTCCAAAAAGAAAAACTGTCTTGAAATGTAAAATCAAAATTGCTAATAATAAAACTATGGATATCGCCGCCATTTTATTTCTCTCTCATTTTCACTTTTAATTTTTATATAAATTTCTATTCTTTTTTTCGGCAAATTTTTTTTGCCCAATTTTTCAGCCCATTCAATAATTGCAATTCCATTCCCATAAATATATTCGTCAAGTCCTAAATCATTTATTTCTCCTGCAGAATTCAAACGATATAAATCAATATGATAAACCCCGCACCTCGTAAATTTTTGCCGTTTACCCATACCCGTCTTAGAAAAACGGGGTTTTTGACGAGGTTCGGGGTAAACCGGAAATTTTCCTCTGTATTCGTTAACAATCTTAAAAGAAGGACTGTTGACAAAATCTTTAACCGCGAGGCCTTTACATATACCTTGCACAAACACAGTTTTACCTGCCCCAAGTGAGCCAAAAAGACAGATAACATCAAATGGTTTAACTGTCATGGCTATTTTTTTGCCTGTTTTTTCTGTTTCTTCAGCACTTGTAGATTTCAATTTTTTCACTTCCTCGTAAAAATATAAAGATTGTCATGCCACTGGCCGAAATTTTCAATTTTTTTAACATAAGTAAATCCTGATTTCTCCATTTTCTGTAATATGATTTTTTTATTTTCTCCAAATTGATATAAGTCAAAATCACCAAGAGCAATTAACCTTATTCCTTTATCTGAAACATAATCCATAAAAATTTCGTTATTTACTCTTTTATACTTTTTGCATTTATCGGTCAACCAATCGCCTTTATACGAAAAACAATCTTCTGCAAACTCAATCGGTATATTCAGGTTTGATTGAACTGTTAAAAGAGTACTAAATGTCAATAGATTCCTGCTTGGTAATATGTCCATCTCTATAAATTTTGCTTCTTCTTTTATCTTTGTCATTGCATTTTCTTCCGATATAAGTTTATGTTTTTTCACCAGTACGGATTGCTCGGCAAAATTCATAAAAAGTATAATCGGAATTACAGCCGCTATTTTTTTTTCGGTCTTTATCATCTTTGCCGTTGCTAATCCAATTATCATAAATAATATCGGTAGATTAAGAGAATTATAATAACTCCCACGGCTTGCTACTGGCAAAAGATTGGCAATAAATAAAAAGATAAACACCAAAAAAAGAAAAAGAAATTTACTGAAATTTTCGGTGCTTGTCTTAATAAGAGACAAAAAACTCAATAGGGTTACCAGCAATAAAACTGCGTAATCTTTAATATTTGCAAAAAACACACTGCCGGTCATCAATAATCTTTGTTTTATGCTTAAAATGGTAAGATGTTTGCCAAGTATATTATAAAAAAATACATTGGGTGCTTTAATAATAAACGGTAAAAAAATTGCACAAAAAAGTAAAATTAAAATTAACGAATACTCTAAAGAAATTTTTGTTTTTTTCTTATTACTAATTATAAAATAAAAAATGAAAACCGGAACCAATATGGCAGTGCTCAAACGAATTGACAGCGTAATTCCTAAAAAAAAATATGATAAAAAAATGCAGTTTTTATTAAGTGCAAGATAAATTGCCAGATAAAGAAAAAAAGCAGTTATCCCATATGTGGCAACAACAACATAATGACTCAACATATAAACACTTGTGAGACAGAATAAAAAAAATATAATCGCAGCGATATTGCCTCCGATTTTCCTTACAATCAAACCGGCAAAAATAAGTCCACAGAAACCGAAAAATGCTGTAATAATCCTGTTAATAAAAATATCGCTTCCAATCAATAAATTTATAATTCCGTAAAAAAATGGAAATAAAGGCCCCTGAACATGTGCGAAATCCAAATAAGGAATTTTACCTTCAGACACTAATTTACCTGCATAAAGATAAACTCCTTCATCAATAACAACCTCACGATGAAAAATAAGCAAAATCAAAAAAACTGCTAATACAAATGCAAATATAGGAAAAACAATTTTATCTGAATTTCCACTTAAAGTTTTTAATTGAAACAAGATATACCCCCAGCAAAAGAATCATCAACGAACTATAACCGTATTTTAACGAGATGTATTCCAAACAGCCGCCGAACATTGAACCGATTAAATTTGAGCCTAAAGATGACGGCGGGTTTTCCGATTTAGAAAATGATGTGGCAAAAATTACTCCCGAAAAAAATACCGGTAGAAACAATAAAATTGCTGAAAGAAAAATTCTTATATATTGCGGAAAAATTAAAAATGTTTTTAGCGGAATAATAATATTTGCGATTATAATTAAAAACAGAAAAATATAATATTTTTTGTTATTTTGCACAGATATTACTTTTGTAAAATATGTTGCAAAAAAAGCCATAACCAAAATCGCGATTATCACAACCGAATTTACAATCCATGTTGAGCCAAGTAAAATCGCCATTCTGATAATCGCAGATGTTTCCAAAATCATAAAACCCGCACCGAGAAAAAAGAAATGGTTGTTTATACCGTAAGAAACATCCGACGACACATAAACAAGTAAGGCAGCAAAAAATAATACCATAAAAATAGCCATAACATAATGTTTCGGAATTGTCGGATTTTTAAGATACAAAAATGGCCAGTTGTCGGTTGTTGATTTAATATGGTAATTTAATGTTAAAAACAACGGAACTTTTTGCTTCGGAAATAATTCCGCTTTTTGGGGAAAATTTATTTTCTCAATTCCCGGACCGTTAAACAATACAGCGAAGTGCTCTTTTTCCTGTTCATTGTAGACAATTGTTTTTTTGCCGAAAGTTTCTTCAAGCATTTTTGATAGGCGCTCAACGAGCCAGATTTTTCTGAACTGATTATATATAACAACAACACCATCGTCGGTTAAATGCCTTTTTACGTCCTCAAAAGCATCCTTTGTAAAAACAAAATTTTCAAGACGCACCGACGAAAATTGCGAAAATACAGTCAGCGAATCAATCAGGGCAAAAATTATCAAATCATATTTTTCGTCCGATTTTTTAAGAAAAGCCCGGGCATCATCATTAAAAATTTTTACTTTTTTATTTTGATAGGGTTTATTCGGGTGCCGATTTCCTATTTCAATAATCACAGGATCTATTTCAACAGCATCTATTTTTTCAGCGCCGTTTTTTAATGCAACTGCCGCATCATTTCCGGTACCGGCGCCGAGTATCAAGACCTTTTTTGGTTTTTTTACAAGTTTATACGGAAATTCATAGTTATTGACAAACTCTTTGTCTATATTAAGCATTATCTGATGGGGGATTCCGTTGACTATCACACCGTTGACATTATTGATTACATCAATTCTATAATAAGGCGAAAAAATTGCGCCATAACTTATCATCCAAATGAAAAAAAATGATAATATAAACGCGAGAACATTAAAATAGAAAAGCCGTTTTTTGTACAGATAAGGCAAAAGGCACAAAAAGGCAATCACAAACCACACAAGAGGTGAACTGTTAAAAAATGAAATTGCTGTAAATAATCCGACGCCAAGAATTGCTCCACAGATATTTATTATGTAAGCGACAAGCGGTTTAATGCCGGAAAATGCCCTGCCGACCTCCTGCCCGACAGAAATAAACATTACAGTTGCAAGTATAAAAATAACGGGGAGAAACCACCATGCGCTGGCATTATACAACGGCACGCCTTTGGCAAAACCTGACGCGGTAAAATATACGCTTATATCGGAATTAACCGTCAATCTGATGATAACTTTCCAGAATATAACACACAAAATTAAAAAAAATGAAGGAAATAAAACTATGAAATCCATCTTTTTGGATACAAGAAGCATCCCGATACCCAGCCCTAAAAAACATGCAAGCAAGACAAAGTTGGAAAAATAAGAAAGCATAACAACATTGGAGTTGAACCATCTGATGCATGCAATTTCTAAAAAAAGTGCCGCAAAACTTATAAAAAATAATTTGAAATATTTTTTCATCATTGTATTTTATAAATTGTAAATTTTTCTAACGACATTTTTGAAAATGAATACGGCAGAAGACCGTACATATTTAAGTGAAATCCCGCATTTGCGGAGGGATTCATTGTTCTAAACGGATTTTTTGTAAATACATATTTTTCTCCGATAAATTTTAATTTTTTTATAACGTCTTTATGAATTTTCTGCGGAACAGGGAAAACCGGATTAACTAAAATTGAATTTTTCGGATATGCTTTTTCGTTCGAATCAACTGCTAAAAAACCGTTTTTTTCCATATAATATTGAAAACCAAGATGACCCGTAAAATAAATGTTTTTATTTGAATAATTATTTTTAATATACCGGGAAATGTCTCTGTATGAATTAGCAAGAACATAGTCGGAATGGGCAAGAAATAACGACAAGATAATTCCTGCGGTAACCGTTATTGTCAAAAAAACTTTTCTGCCTGATACTTTTTCCGATATTTTTACCAATAGCATTATTGCAGGCGGTAAAAGAGGCAAAAGATATCTTACCGCAATTATCGCAGAAACGGATGCAAAAAAAAGAAAATATATCAAAAACCACGCTACAAGAAAAACTGTTTCGTTTTGGAAATTTGTTTTTTTAAGATGCTCCGCAAAAATAAAAATAAATATAACTGATGAAGATATAAAAACGCCAAGAAGCAGATTTTGAAGATTAGAATAGCCGAGTAAATTAAAAAAAAGATTTGCAACTGAAAATAAAATTATAAAAAACCAAATATAAACTTTATTGTATTTGAAACTAAGCCATAAAATACTCAAAGGAAAAATAAAGGCGCCTCCAATGTAGGTTAAAAGCGGGATTTCTTTGACGATACCAAAAAACAGTCCTACTGATAGTGATTTTTTAAAAATTTGAATTTCACCATAAACTAATTTATTATGCACTGACCAGGCAATTAAAAATAAAATCGGAATCAAAAAAAATATAAGATTTTTTTTTAGTTTTTTATTAAGTAAAAACCATGCGAAGACAACCGGCAAATTTATAATCGCTACAAATTTTATAAGAACCGCCAAACCAAGTAAAATCCAGCCGAGCGCCTTTTCCTTAATTACAAAATAGATACCCCATATTGAAAACGCGAGCATCGGAATATCAAGCATAATATCGGTAGCATTCACAAAAAATGCCGGACTTGCTATTAAAAAAAGTGCGTAAAAAAACGGATCTATTTTTAATTCTTTAGAAAGCAAATACATACCAATAACGGCAAATAGCGTAAAACCAAAAAAAACAAAATGCATTATTTTTTCATTTTCGCCAAAAATTTTTATACTACCGGCAATGAGGTATGAAACCAACGGCGGATTATTGGCAACATCCCACCCGTAATAATTTTTTTCGGCACAGTTTATTTGAAAATCAAACGGTTTAAATGATTCTCTCAAAATCTGTTTTGCAGTGTAAATGTAAAAAATTGAATCGCCGGAAATTGCTTTATTAAAAAACGGCAAAAAAAGAATAAAGCATAAAAAACTTAAAAACAACAATTTTGAAAAATTATTTCTTAAAATGATCATACCCTTTATCTTTTAAGTTGATTTTTTTATTGTTTGAATCAAGGTAAATAACTTTTTTGTTTTCTGTAATTTTCCCTACTTCATAAAATCTTTTTTTAAAATATGGTTTTTTACTGGGAGGGATGGTAAAGAGCAGTTCATATTCTTCGCCACCAAAAAGACAGTAATTAATGTAGTCGCAGGATTTATCCTGCGATAAGTGGTAAGTGGTAATAAATTTTTTGAGTGATTCGGAAACAGGAATTTTATCAAGATATATTTCACAGCCGGCTTTTGATTCCTGACAAATAAAACGGACTGACTTGTCAAACCCGTCGGAAGAATCAATCATTGAAGTTGCAAAACCGGATTTTGCGATAAAAAGTCCTTCTTTAATTCGCGGGTAGGGATTCAGATGCCTTTTTTTAAGTTCTTTGTAGCCCGAAATATCTTTTTGAAGCAAATAAAGTCCTGCCGAAGAATCACCAAAATTTCCAGTTGTGAAAATTAAATCGCCCACTTTTGCGCCGCTTCTTTTTATACCCGAACCGTAAATCGCCTTTCCTATAAGTGTAATTGAAATTATTAAAGCGGATGGGGACTTAACGGTATCTCCTCCTATAATTTCAACATTGAACTCGGAAGCAAGTTTACGAATTGCGCGATAAATTTCATCTGCGTCTTCAATTTTCGTTTCAGCAGGAAAACCGGCGGTTACAAGAGCGTAAAGCGGCAGACCTCCCATCGCAGCGATATCGGAAAGGTTAACGGCAAGTGATTTATATCCGATATCAAAAAAACTGTAATATTTTTTTGAAAAATGGATATTTTCCACAAGCGTGTCTGTTGTAAAAAGAAAATACTCACTGTGACTGCATTTTACGACAGCGCAATCGTCACCTATGCCGGTAACCGTTCCGGAATGATGAACCGCTTTTTTGTTTTTCTCTCTTATTCTTTCTATTAAACCAAACTCGCCAAGTTGAGATATTTTCAATTATTTATTTTCCTCTGATTTCGCTTTTACCCTGTCCTTGATTGCCGAAACACCGGCTATAACTGCGAGAATTCCGCCCAGCACAAGTCCGCAAGAGAGTGTTCCTTTCAGACAGACCTTAAAGTCATCCCACATATAAACAGGAATACCAAAAAGCGGACCGCCGAATAGCAAAACAACACCGATTAAGACCGCAACAATACCGCCAATTACTGCCATCATTTTACATCACCTCCCTGCAAATTTAGTATCTGAAATGAATCAATATCGCTGTGAATTTTTAGATTGATATTTCCCTTATTAAAAATGATAATTTTCTTTTTATGCCGGAGGTTTGACAGAAAAATTTTGTTGAATAATTCTCCGCTACCCTTGACACTGACATCAAACTTCGCCTCATCCGGGTTCACGAGTTTTTCAATACTACCCGAAATTATTATATTTTTTTTATCGCTTTTAAAAACTGCGTTCTTTATTTTAAGATACTGTTTTTGGAAATCATACTCGGCATCAATATATGATTCAGCACCTTTCATATTAAAAAATATTTCTATCGGGAAGACGCCGATAATTGATGCATTTTTTATATCAATTTGAATGTCAGAAATTTCAAGTTCGCCGCAATAAAAACTTCCGTTTTCAATCTTTAATCTGCTTAAAACTAATGTGTGTCCGGAGCGTAAAATGCTTTTTTTTGTTTTGAAATTTCTAAACCCTTTCCAAATTTTAATTTTTGGTTTTATTATTTTTATTTCGTTAAAAGCAACCTGCTTTCTCGGAAACGGGAATAAATTGGGGGAAATTATTATTTTTTCAATTTTTAATTCAAATACATCCGGCAATGATATCGTAATATCAATCAGTTTAATCCCACTTAAGCCGACCGATATATCTTTTAACTCGGTTTTAGCTCCGGAAATATACGAGATTCTTCCCTGCACATAATTTTTCAAAAGTTTTGACGGAAAAACTAATTTTATTACAACCGTAAAAATAATTATCAGAGAAATTATTATTATAAAAACCGACAAAATTATTTTTTTAAACCCTGTCATTACTTTTTAAGTATTATGATTTCCACTCTTCTGTTTTGTTCTCTGCCGGCATCCGTTTTATTATCCGTAATCGGTTTTTCTTCGCCGTAACCCACCGCTTTCAGCCGTTTTGAGTCCACTGCATATTTTGAAATAAGAAGATTG
>JACRDL010000044.1 GCA_016218625.1 Elusimicrobiota bacterium | reverse complement strand
TTACCACTTATTACTTAATCCTGCATTACCTAAGCACTGCTCCGGTATCCGCCGATGAAACCAATCTCGCATATCGGCTAAGCCAGCCGGTTTTCACTTTCGGTTCAATCGGTTTCTTTTTTGCCAGACGTAATTTAATTTCCGTATCAGTAAGACGAACCAATAGTTTTCTATTCGGAATATCTATCGTTATTTCTTCGCCGTCTTTAATTATTCCGATAGCACCGCCGGAGACCGCTTCCGGTGAAATATGACCTATGCACGGGCCTCGTGTACCTCCGGAAAATCTGCCGTCGGTAATTAGTGCGACGGAGTCACTAAGTCCCATTCCGACAATCGCGGAAGTCGGTGATAGCATCTCTCTCATTCCCGGGCCGCCTTTAGGTCCTTCGTTCCTTATAACAATCACATCACCCTTTTTGATTTTTTTGAGAGTGATTAAATTCATCGCGGATTCTTCCGATTCGCAAATTCTTGCTTTTCCTGTAAATTTTAACGCTTTCACAGAAACCGCCGACTGTTTTACAACACAGCCGTTCGGTGCAAGATTTCCAAAAAGTATTGCAATTCCACCTGTTTTATTGTACGGCTTGTTGAGCGGTCTTATAACATCTTGATTTTCAACTCTGCCGCATTTTATTATTTCTGAAAGCCGTTTTCCTGAGACGGTAGGATTATCCCTGAGTTTTGTTTTTAGTGTTGACATAACCGCCGAGACACCGCCGGCATTTTCCAAGTCCTCCATATAATAATCGCCGGCAGGTTCCAACTTCACTATATTCGGCGTCTTTTGGGAAATTTCATCAAAAAGTTTAAGCGGAAGTTTTTTCCCGCACTCTGATGCTATTGCTGGAAGGTGGAGCACGGTATTGGTAGAACCGCCCAATGCCATATCCATGACGATTGCATTGTAAAAAGCATCGTCGGTTAAAATCCTTCTCGGCAAAATTTGCGAATTTACAAGTGCAACTATTCTCTGTCCCGATTCATATGCAATCCGTCTTTTTTCGGATGATACGGCAGGTGCGGTAGCGCAGCCGACAATCGACATTCCCATCGCTTCTGTCAGGCAGGACATCGTGTTCGCGGTATAAAGTCCCTGACAACTTCCTGCACCGGGGCATGCGGACATTTCCAACTCCTCAAGTTCCTTTTCATTTATTTTTCGTGCACGGTAAAGTCCAACCGCTTCAAAAGCATCGCGAACAAGAGAACGCCTTTTACCGTCGTAAAAACCGGTCATCATCGGACCCGCTGTGACAATTATTGAAGGAATGTTGAGACGGCCTGCGGCCATAAGCATTCCGGGGGTAATTTTATCGCAATTGGTAAGAAACACTATTCCGTCAAGTTTATGTGCATTTGCTACCGACTCAACGCAGTCGGCTATAAGTTCTCTTGAAGGAAGAGAATAGCACATACCCGAATGTCCCATCGCTATACCGTCGCAGATAGCGGGAAGCCCGAAAATGAAAGGTGTGCCTTGCCCCGCCTCAATTCCTCTTTCTATAAATCTTTCCAAATCCCTCATACCGATATGACCGGGAACTAAATCGGAATATGATGAAGCAATACCTATAAACGGTTTTTGCAGGGATGTTTTGGAAACACCTGTTGCATAAATCAAGCATCTGTTCGGCGCCCTATCTACACCCTTTTTTACATCATCACTTCTCATTTTTTTTCCTCCTCATCCAAATCAATAGTTATTACTTCCGATTCTTTTTTTGTTTTCTTAATCTTTTTGCCGGCTGGTTTTTCATCGTCTAAATTTATAGTGTTGCCGGATTTTTTTTTGGTTTCACCGAATTCAATTGTAACCGATTTTTCCGATGTTGATTTTGAATCAATTTTTTTGAAAAGTTCATCGGTGGGCGGAAGATAAACCGCAGAAGCAGTTGTTGTCGAAACCAATGCCGACGAAGAAAAATCCGCTGTGGTTTCCCGCTTTGTAGCACGGAAAATAGCTACGATTCCGCAAAATACTAAAATAATTTCCAAAACGATTAATGATGTCTGTGTCTTTGTAAATTCCATATAAAACGATTCAGACGGATTTTTGCGGATGCAAACAGATTTTCGACCATTTGTATTTATGTTCTCATCTGTCTGAATCCGTGCTTTTATCCGTTTACATCGCCCTCATTCCTTCAACAGTTTATATTCTATCGCATCAACCAATGCCTGCCATGATGCCTCTATTATATTTTCCGAAACGCCGACGGTTGACCATTCGTCCTTACCGTCGGTTGACTGTATCAAAACCCTTACTTTTGCGCCGGTGCCATCCGACGGATTTATTATTCTTACCTTAAAATCCGAAAGACGGACATTTTTCAACTGCGGATAAAATCTGTCAAGCGCTTTTCTCAGCGCATTATCCAGCGCATTTACCGGGCCGTCCCCTTCGGCAGCTGTAAGTTCTTCCGAACCCTCAACATATACTTTTATCGTTGCTTCGGATTTGAGATGCCCGCGAATATCTTTTTCAACGGAAACCCTGAATCCGCCCAAACTGAAAAAAACTCTGTGCTTACCTATGTTCCTTTTCAATAACAGTTCAAATGAACCTTCCGCACCTTCATAAAGATAGCCTTTTTTTTCGCGGTCTTTAATAATCTGCAGAATCTTTTTAACCCTGTCGGAATTTTTCTCAAAGTCAATTTTCAACTCTTTTGATTTAAGAAGAATGTTTGCGCGGCCTGAAAGTTCTGATATTAAAATTCTTCGTTTATTGCCTACTATAGAAGGGTCAATGTGTTCATATGTTGATGATTTTTTGGCTACCGCTGAAGCATGAACTCCGCCTTTGTGGGCAAATGCGGAATAACCTGTATATGGTTGTTTGTCGCTTGAAATTATATTTGCAACTTCCGACAGATAGCGGTATGTCTCCGTAAGCAATTTTAATTTTTCATCAGTTATACAGTCAACACCTAATTTTAATTTGATATTGGGAATTACCGACGATAAATCTGCATTTCCGCATCTCTCACCCCATCCGTTGAGCGTACCCTGAACGAGAACGCAACCTGACTGAACCGCGACTATTGAGTTTGCAACGGCACAACCGGAATCATTGTGCGAATGAATTCCCAACGGTGTTGTCCGCAACGGCAGATGTCTTTTTACTTCATCAATTATTTTTCTTATTTGATGGGGAAGCATTCCGCCGTTTGTATCGCAAAGCGAGATATTATCAGCACCGGCAGCAGCCGCAGCAGACAAAGTTTTCATCGCATATTCGCAGTTTGAAAGATAACCGTCAAAAAAATGTTCCGCATCATAGATAACTTCCAGACCCTTTGATTTCAGGAATTTTACCGACGAAAAAATCATATCCAGATTTTTCTCGAGGGTTGTATTAAGGGCATGTTTTACATGCAAATCCCATGTTTTTCCGAATATACAGGCGGCATCGGGTTTAACTTTCAATATCGCTAAAAGATTTTTATCTTTTTTAGCAGGGACATCTTTATGTCGTGTTGAACCGAAAGCGGTTATCTTGGAATTTTTCAGTTTGAGTTTTTTTACTTTCAGAAAAAACTCGGTTTCCTTCGGATTTGAATAAGGCCAACCGCCCTCAATATAATGAACACCGAGATTGTCTAGTGCCACCGCAATTTTCAATTTATCGTCAACGGTTAAAGAAATCCCTTCCCCTTGTGTGCCGTCTCTTAATGAAGTATCAAAAATTTTTACCTTGTTAGAAATCATAAAATGGCATCTCCAATTCTCTAATTTTTTAATTCTCTAATTCTCTGCCGTTTGAACTAATTCTCTCTTTTTTATCCAAGCCCGAACCCTCCGTGTAAAACCCTCACCGCTTGAGTGGTGTCTCTACTTGATATAATACAGGAAATTTTTATTTCGGAAGTAGATATCATCTGTATGTTTATTCCGTTATCAGCAAGTATTTTGAACATTTTTGATGCAACACCGGGATGGCTGCGCATTCCGATTCCCACAATTGAAACCTTGGCAACATTTTCATCAAATATAACCGTACCGCCGCCTAATTTTTTAGAGATATTTTTTAACAGCGAAACGGCGACTTTAAGGTCATTTTTTGAGACGGTGAAGGAAATATCGTTGCGTTTATCACTGGCAGCCGACTGGATTATCATATCAACATTTATATTTTTCTTTGCAAGCGCACCAAAAATTTTTGCGGCGATTCCCGGTCTGTCGGGAACATCCGTAATTGAAAGTTTTGATTCGTTTTTGTCAAACGCTACACCTGACACAACAACATTTTCCATTTTGGGGACCTCCTTCATAATAAGAGTGCCTTTTTCATCCGAAAAACTGGACCGGACATGAATTACAACATTGTATTTTTTTGCCACTTCAATAGAGCGGGACATCATCACCTGAGATCCTACACCCGCAAGTTCCAACATCTCATCGTAAGAGAGCATGTCAAGGCGTTTTGCATCGTGAACAACACGCGGGTCGGCGGTATAGACACCTTTAACATCGGTATAAATCTCGCACTCTGTCGCTTTAAGCGCTGCAGTAAGGGCAACAGCAGTAAGATCGCTTCCGCCGCGGCCAAGCGTCGCGATATCGTCGTTCGGATTTATGCCCTGAAATCCTGCAACGATTACTATTTTATCCTTTTTTAATTCCGAAATTATTTTTTGAGGTCTGATTTTTTTTATTTTCGCTTTTGTGTGAACATTATCGGCATAAATTCCCGCTTGCGGACCTGTTAAAGAAATTGCATCAAAACCTTTTGATTTTATTGCGATCGTCAGAAGCGCTATTGACTGAATTTCTCCTGTTGCAAGAAGCAAATCCATCTCTCTGAGGTCGGGTGTATCGGCAAGACACTTGGCTTTTTCTATTAAGTCGTCAGTCATATCGCCAGGTGCGGAAACGACCACTACGACCCGGTTTTTTTTTGCTTTCTGCGTTACGCGTGCAGCGACGTTTTTTATTTTTTCTGGGGTCGCCACCGATGACCCGCCGAATTTCATTACAACAAGATTATTCATAAACTTTTTTCTTTACACAACCGAACAAGTGTTCGGTACCGAACACTTGTTCGCCTACCAAATCCTTAAGTTATTCTGAAATTTCTATCCCTTCATTATCAAAATCACATATAATATATTTTGAAATTATCCTGTGTCCAAAAAATGCTTTTTGCATTGCGTTGCCTATTTTAACCGCTGACCGCTGACCGCTGACCGCTAATATCGTCGGACCGCTTCCTGAAATACAAACACCGTAAGCGCCGGATTTTTTGGCGGAATTAAAAACATCATCCATACCGGGAATAAGTTTTTTTCTGTACGGCTGGTGAAGTTTATCCTCCATCGCAATTGAAAGTAGTTCATATTTTTTCTGAACGATTGCCGATATAAAAAGCGCAACCCTACTTGAATTAAAAACTGCATCTTTATAAGGAATTGTTTTCGGCAAAATATTTCGCGCCTTGTCAGTGAACAACTCAAAATTCGGAATACACAAAACCGCTTTTAAGTCGGAAGGCATTTTTAATTTTGCGTAGTTTACATTTTTTCCGTTGAAATTGCAAATGCACAACCCTCCGAAAAAAGAAGGCACGACATTGTCAGGGTGTCCTTCCAGTTTTGAAACAATCTGAATGATTTCATCATCTGAAAGTTTCTTTCCGCATAATTCGTTGGCAGCAACTATCCCCCCGAGACGAGCAGCGGCGGAACTTCCGAGACCCCTTGCCAAAGGGATTCTGTTCGTAAGCCGTAAGTGATAAACCTGCGGAAATTTTTTACAGATACTAAAAACGGCGTTCATTGAACGGACAACCACATTTTTTTCATTTCCGGGAAGCGTGTCTTTTCCCTCGCCAACTATTTCAATTTTTAGACCTCGGACTTCGGACTTCGGACTTCGGACATTTATTTCAATTTCGTTATAAAGTTTCAGTGCTGCACCGAGCACATCAAACCCGCTGCCGAAATTAGCCGTCGTCGCCGGAATCTTAATTTTTATGGTTTTCATATTGTCTTTAAGAAAATAATTCGTCTTCAATTAATTTAATATACTTATTCACATAAAACAGGTCTGGTTCGAATTTTACCGGTCTAACTCTAATTTCAAAATCGGGTTGTTCAATATTGTTGCTATCAAATAATATTAAACCAATTCCAAAAATTAAACATAATGATTCTATTCTTGACTTATCTTCCTCAGAAGAACTCTTCGGTATAACAATATAAACTTTATGGCTAAATGATTTATATGCACACGCCTGACCAAATGCAGTAATTAAACCAGAATCATCAGTTTTTATCTCAGCAGAAACTATTTCAGTTTCATGTTTTATTATGTCAGATCTATTTGATTCGTTTTTACCAATAACATCGGGAGTCCCCCATTTATCCTTAAATTTATTTCCACCCAAAGGTATCGCCTTTGTGCATTCCTCTAAATCATTCACAAGCCAATCAGCGAACAATTCATAAAAATCTTCTTCTTTTATTTTTTTGACTTCATGAGGAACTTCTTTTTCAGTTTCAAAAATTTGGTTATTTTTGAATTTAATATGTTTATATAAACCTCTTGATGGTTTATAAACTTCCTTTGTTTTTTGCATAAAATCCCAAATTGAACCATATATAGTATTTATTGAAATATCAGGGAATACTTCAATAATTTTTTTTATAATTTCCGAATGTCTAAGACCCTCTGGTTTATTTTCCAGTATTTCTAAAATTCTTGAAGAAATTTTTTCCACTTTAGTACTCATAGTTTTTCTCCTTTTCTCAATTTTTTCTTGGTTTTAATTTTTGTTTTTTTCATTTTTAATTCAATTAACAAAACTCTTTTGAAAAAACATTATATATTCGTGCTTGAAAATGTAAAATCCACCGCCCAAGGCACGGCGGCGCCAGAGTTGTTCGGCATTTCTTTTTGCCCGATTGCCAGAAATATTTTTTATTACAATACTTTTTAATTTATATCCGTTTTCTAAAACTTTTTGCATTGTGTAAAAACTCAAAGGCACCCATTCGCTCTGGCTGTATTTATCTCCGATAATAAGCACCAAAAATCTTTTTTCATCAAGTAATGAATAAGTATTTTTAACTGCTTGTGAAAACTTGTCCAAAAATTCTTCCGTGGTCTTTGTATTGCATAAATCATTCGGATTATCACTAAATTTAATAATATCGTGATATGGCGGATGCATTATAATGAGTTGAACGGTATCGGATTTATAATTTTCTTTTAATGTTTTTTTTATCTTTTCTATCGTTTCAGAAACGGTATTGTCGCCTTCAATTATATCTGTTTTTACCTTGAAAGGATTTTGCTCTTGTGTAATAAGTTCCTTTGCTCTTTTCACCATGTTTGGCAAAAGTTCAATACCGATTCCATTCCGCCCCAATCTTTTGCATTCAATTAAAGTCGTTCCGCTTCCTAAAAAAGTATCAAGCACTATTTCGCTTTTTTTCGTATACCGTAAAATTGCCTGATGCGGAATTTGAGGAACAAAATTGCCGTGATATTCGCCGCTATGGGCACCGCTTTTGTCTCGGGCACCCAAAAGCCATAAACTATCAGTAATAATATCGCTGTAATTTTTCCAATTATTCAAATCAATGTCGTTGAAAATCGTAGTTTTCGGATGTTCATATTTTTTTATATCCACCGAAGGCAAATCTTTTTCAACGATATATGACACACCCAATTCTTCACGAATTAGTTCGGATTTATCTTTTATTTTATAAATTGCTTTTTTATTTTTCTTTTTCATAAATTTACTTTTCTAAAATAATTTTCAAACAATCACCATTATTAATTTTATAATTGCCCATGATTTCCCCATTCTGATTCTTTTCTATCAAAGTTTAAATAATTTTCCACAAAAGGTAAATATTTATTATCAGAGAAAAGTTCTTTTGCATCTTTAATAAGTTTCTTTGCTTCTTTTTTATTAACAATCCAATCCGACTCCCAAAATCTTGGTTCTTCTGAATTAACATTTAAATTGGATAGAACAATATTAACCGTTGTAATGTAAGAACTTCTTCTGCTTTGTTTGTGAATTGCTTTTATTGAAAAAAGAGAGTTTTTTTTATCCAAATGAGTATTTAAAATTTTATAATTATATCTGTTCCCCTTGACAATTGTTTCCATAAAAATCGTACATTACTGCAGTTACTATTTATAGTGATATAATTTATTTTTTCATAGTCCGATTGCTTTTAAGATTTTTTTCATATTCTGGTCTATTACTTTCGGCTGTGTCGCGGATTTGATTGCTCTGTCGGGGTCTTTGAGTCCGTGACCCGTTAAAGTGCAAACAATTGTAAGACGAGATTGCTTCGTCCCTTTGGGACTCGCAATGACATTTTTATATTTTATAAGTCCTGCAACGGATGCGGCGGATGCGGGTTCTACAAAAACACCCTCAAGCGAGGCAAGTAATTTATATGCTTTTATGATTTCACCGTCGGTAACCGTATCAATTACGCCTTTTGATTCGTCTCTCGCCTGTTCCGCTTTTTGCCAACTCGCGGGATTGCCGATTTTTATTGCCGTTGCAATTGTTTTCGGATTTTTTATTGGTTTTCCTCTGACAATCGGCGCGGCGCCTGATGCCTGAAAACCCATCATTCGCGGTAAACCACGAGTTCGTAATTCGTAGTTCGTAGTTCGTAGTTTTTTCTCTGAACTCTGAACTCTGAACTCTGAACTGTATTCTTTATACCCCTTCCAATACGCGGTTATATTTCCTGCATTGCCGACCGGAATAAAATGATAATCGGGCGTTCTCCCTAAAAAATCAATAATTTCAAATGCAGCAGTTTTTTGTCCTTCAATGCGATGCGGATTTAATGAATTGACAAGTGTTATCGGATATTTTTCGGTGATTTCCAATACGATTTTCAGGGCATCGTCAAAATTTCCTTTGAGGGCGATAATCTTTGCGCCGTGCATCATCGCCTGTGAAAGTTTTCCGAGGGCAATTGAACCGTTCGGAATAATAACGGAACATTTTAATCCGGCTCTTGCAGAATACGCAGCCGCAGATGCCGCAGTGTTCCCTGTCGACGCACAAATTACTGCACGACTTCCTTCTTCCACTGCTTTGGAAATCGCCATTGTCATACCGCGGTCTTTGAATGAACCTGTCGGATTTGCGCCTTCAACTTTAAGATAAATTTCGGAATTGATATCTAAAAATTTTTCAATATTTTTTGCACGAAGTAAAGGCGTGTTGCCTTCGTAAAGCGTAATAACCGGCGTTTTATCAGTCACCAGAAGATATTTTTTATATCTTTCAATTATTCCTTTGTAAGCCATATTTTTACATCATCCTCGTCGGTTTTATTTACCAAATGGTAAATAGATTATTCCATTATTCTGAACATTACCGTTTTTGATTTAACTATCGGTAAGTCATCAATTATTTTTAGTGCCTTTCTGATGTTGCCCTCTTTTGTCTGATGAGTAAGCATCAAAACAGGAACCGCTTGTTTTTTATGACGCTCCTCCTGAAAACATGCGGAAATAGAAACATTGTTTTTTCCCAAAATTCCGGAAATTTTTGAAAGCACACCGGGTTTGTCCGCTGTAGAAAATCTTAAGTAATATTTTGACACAATATCTTCAACCGGTCTTATATTCAACTTTATTTTCTTGTCATACAAAATGAACGGAAATTTTCCCGCAGTGCCGTAAAAAATATTTGTCGCAAGATAAATTATGTCGGATGCTACGGCACTTGCGGCGGCAGGTCCTCCGGCACCTTTCCCGTAAAGCATTATATCGCCGCAGGAATCACCCTCAATATAAATTGCGTTATACTCATTTTCTACTGCAGCCAACGGGTGCTCCACATCAATAAGTGTGGGACAAACTGTTGCAGAAATTTTACCGTTTTCGTTTTTTACCGAAGCCAGAAGTTTTAAGACATATCTGAACTCATTTTTGGCATATCTGATATCAATAGGACTTATATCGGAAATTCCTTCGCGGTGAATTGCATCAATTGGAAGATGATTGCCGAACGTAATTGACGCCAGTATTGAAAGTTTCTGCGCAGCATCGGAACCGTCCAAATCTAACAGTGGATTCGCCTCCGCAAAACCGGATTTTTGTGCAAGTTTCAGCGCCTCATCAAAACCCATCTGGTCGTCGGTCATTTTTGAAAGTATAAAATTGGTTGTACCGTTTAATATGCCTACAATTGACTGTATTTTATTTGCCGCAAGGCCCTCATTTAACGATTGTATAACAGGGATTCCCGCGCCGACCGCCGCTTCAAAATATACGAGAACTTTTTTCCTCAACGCAATAGAGAAAATTTCGTCCCAGTATTTTGAGAGCACGGCTTTATTGGCGGTTACGATGTGCTTTCCGCGGTTCATCGCTTCAACAATTATTTTTTTTGAAATATCGCTGCCGCCGATTAATTCAACAAGAATATCCACCGACGGGTCAAGTATCACTTTATTAACATCGGTTGTAACCTTTTCACTCGGTAAATTCAGTTGCTTCAATTTAGATAAATCTTTATCACAAACCCATTTTATGTTGATACCGCATCCGACCCTGTTTTTTATTATAACTGAATGTTTTTCCAAAATTTTAACAACATTAACACCTACGGTACCACAACCGATAATTCCAATATTTACATTTTTCATAATAACAACGATTCAAACGGATAACTACCTGATGTAAACGGATTAAAATCCGTCTGAATCAGTCTTTTATCTGTCTGCATCGCTCCTTACAAATTTTTTAAGACGCAACAATGCGTCGTGAAATCTGTTAAAATGCGTGACTAATGCAAACCTTACATATCCCTCGCCGTATTTTCCGAAACCTGTTCCGGGCGAACAAACAACGCCTGTTGTCTTCATTAAATCTTCCGAAAATTTCAATGAGCCGGCTTTTTTAAATTTTTCGGGAAGTTTCGCCCATAAATACATCGTGGCTTTCGGTTTTTCAACGACAAACCCTAATTTGTTTAACCCGTCGCAAAACTTATCCCTTCTTCTTTTATATTCTTCAAGCGTTTTTTTCATAACATCTTCTGATGAATTTAATGCTGTAACTGCCGCCAGCTGCAAAAACGTAGGGACACCGTAATCAATAAACGACTTGAATTTTTCAAGCGGTTGTATAATTTTTGAATTTCCGAGACAAAATCCTACACGCCAACCTGCCATATTGTATGTTTTGGAAAGTGAATAAAATTCCACCCCGACATCTTTTGCGCCGGGTGTTTGCAGAAACGACGGGGCAACATATCCGTTATAAGTAATTTCGGAATATGCGTTATCATGACAGACGATAATGTCATATTTTTTTGCGAACCGCACAACCTCTTTAAAAAAAGACAAATCATTAACCGTCGCTGTCGTCGGATTATTCGGATAATTCAGAAACATCAGTTTTGCACGCCGAGCAATTTTTTCCGGGATTTTTGTCAAATCCGGCAACCATCTGTTTTCCGCCGTAAGAGGCATATCATGAATTTTTCCGCCTGCTAAAATTACACCGTTAAGATGGACCGGATACGCCGGGTTTGCAACAAGTGCAATCTCACCGGAATCCAGATACGCCATACATAAATGGGCAATTCCCTCTTTAGAGCCGATTAAAACAAGTGCTTCGTTGTCAGGATTCAGTTCAACATCAAATCTTTTTTTGTACCAATCGCAAACCGCATGCCTTAACTTCGGCATCCCCTTCGCCTGAGGATAACGATGCGTTCCCGGATGGTTTTTCACTGTATCAATAAGCCGATTGATAATAAAATCCGGAGTAGGGATATCGGGATTGCCCATGCCCAAATCAATTACATCCAATTTTTTTAAGTACGCCTCTTTTTTCAGAACATTTATTATTGAAAAAATGTAAGGCGGAAGTTTGCCAAGTTTTTTGGAATATGTTTTCATATAATACCACTGAACCGACACGGAACTTAAACGCGGAACTGACTCAAAACTGACAACGAAGTTGTCATTGCGAGGGACGAAGTCCCGGGGCAATCCCATGAGATTGCTTCGTCGCTCATTTCATTCACTTCTCGCAATGACATTCTGTGTCTGTTCCGTGAATTCAGGAATTTTTTTAGAAAATTCAAAAATCACAAGCCCCATCATTATGCATGCAAGTCCATAGACGACCTCAAAACCGGCATATTTAGACCAATTTGCAATCGGAACAAATTCAGATTCGGGAAGACCGACGAATACATCATACAATCCTTTCATTACAACAATTATTCCCCAGACGGTAAAAATCCAGCCGCTACTCTTAAAAACAGCACGATATTTTATTTTTTGCATAATCACCTTTTAATCCCGGAGCGAGGGAGAAATTTTCCCAGACCCTTGAGGAGCGACTACGCTTTCAAGAGCGACGAGCAGAGCGAAGCCGACAGGGCGGTCGGCTGAGCGTGTCTGGAAAATTTGCTCCCGAGCGACTATTTCTTTTTCCAGTTTTCAGGCCGCAGCGACCTTACGGCAGCACCGACACGCCACATTTCGGACTCTCTAATCTGCTTTAATTCCTTGTCTAATTTTTCTCTATAATCAGGAGCACCGTTCACTTCAAGCACTCTCTTCGTTTCTTCACCGTTATGAACTCTGTTGTATAAGTCCTCAAAAACCGGTTCTACCGCTTTTCTGAATTTTGGCATCCAATCAAGTGCGCCTCTCTGAGCGGTAGTTGAGCAGTTTGCAAACATCCAGTCCATACCGTTTTCGGCGACCAGCCGTATCAAACTCTGCGTGAGTTCTTCAACCGTTTCGTTGAACGACTCAGACGGGCTATGACCGTGTTTTCTTAGAAGATTATACTGCGCTTCCAATATTCCGGCTAATGCACCCATCAGAGTTCCTCGCTCGCCGGTCAGGTCGCTGTAGACCTCTTTTTCAAAAGTCGTCGGAAAAAGAAAACCCGAACCGACGGCAATACCGAGTGCAAGTGTCCGCTGCATCGCTTTTCCTGTTGCGTCCTGAAAAACGGCAAAACTTGAATTTATTCCGCTGCCGCTTAAGAAATTTCTCCTTACCGAAGTCCCTGAGCCTTTCGGCGCGACAAGTATAACATCAATGTCTTTTGGAGGGATGATTTTTGTCTGCTCTTTGTACACTATGGAAAATCCATGCGAAAAATAAAGTGCTTTTCCTTTGGTAAGCAACGGTTTTAATTTCGGCCAATATGCCATCTGCCCCGCGTCGGAAATCAGATATTGTATTATTGTTCCTTTTTGTACTGCTTCTTCAATATTGAAAAGTGTTTTACCAGGCACCCAACCGTCGGCGATGGCTTTATCCCAATAAACTTTTTCTTCCTGTCTCTGACCGATGATAACGTTTATTTTGTTGTCTCTCATGTTCAGCGACTGCGCTGGTCCCTGAACGCCATATCCGATAACCGCGACAACTTCATTTTTCAGCACTTGCTGCGCCTTTGAAAGAGGAAACTCATCCCTTGTCACAACTTCTTCCACAACCCCGCCAAAATCAATCTTTGCCATTTTGCTACCCTCCTGTTTTTATTTGGGTTCTTTCGCAAAAAAGAATTTTTTTAATATCTTGTTTTTATTCTATCAGAAATAATTTCGGCAACTTTTTTACCGCTCATAAGCATTCCGCCAAAAATAGGCCCCATCCGCTGGTCGCCGAATATAGCATTACAACACATCCCGCAGGAATAAACACCCGGATATATTTCCTTTGTGTTTTCAAGAATCTTTTTTTCTCCTATATTGGCATTCATTTCTTTTTCTCCAATAATTTTGCCGGTTTTTGTTTTTAATTTACAGCCGTTTTTGTCCTGAAGTATGTGGGCAATTTCTGCCGGGTGTCCTGTGGCATCTACAACATATTTGGTTCCTACCGTGATAGGATCAACATGTAGATTGGCAATTTCAACAGCACTCCAATTTATAACCAATCCGCTAACTCTGCCATTTGTAATCATAACATCTTCAGCACTCATTAAATTAAATATTTTTACCCCTGCTTTTGATGTTTTGGAACAAATTGTTGAAACCGTCTCAACTGAATCGGCACAATAATAACCGTCGCCCATATCTTTTGTTTTTATATCAAATTCATCAAGAATTTCTTTTGCCTTATTTTGAACAACAATTTCATTAAACATTATTCCGCCGCCCCACATTCCGCCGCCTATTGAAAGTTTCCTCTCAAAAAGAATTACTTTTACATTTTTTTTGGCAAGATAATAGGCAGCTGTTAGTCCGGCAGGACCGCCACCGACTATGGCGACATCGGATATTAAACTATCAAGCAGTTTTTCCGAAAATCGTTTAATTATTAATTCGGATATTTTAATATCATTTAATACCATTCACTACCCCTTTTTATTCGATACATCCTTTGAAATTTTTTTGAAAAATTTCAAAATTTTACTTCACTGTCATTTATGTAAAGTTTATTTACAACCGCATTGCCGAATTTGTCAACAATTGCTTCAACGGATACAGTGTTGCTGCTTCCACGACGCATACTCTGTTCTATCTCCTTGCCCTTACCTTCGGGAACAAAATAATTTTCAATACCGTAAGAAACCATCAAATGTCCTTGCTGATAATTATATTTTATTTTCCCCTTTACTATAACTTCATCTGTCTTTATATTGTTTTTTTCTTTAACAGAAACCGCTTCCCAGTATTTTTCCCGCGGCTCAAGTTTGACATAAATGCTTTTTCCCCGTTTAAAATCCGATTTATTCGGGCTAACAATACTTAAATCCAAATCACTGATTTTATAACTCAAAATTACATAATCGCCTCGCAAAAAATCCCGCGGGTCAACTGGCACGGTTTCAAGTAAAACTTTTTTTCCGGTTGAAATAGTATATTGTTTGGACGCAATAAGTCCGAGTGAAATAATTAGCCACAAAATCATTATAGAAAAAGTTATTATTTTTTTGTTCATTTATTCATTTTCTCTAAAACTTTTCTTCTCTGTTTTTCAAGATACATCCCGCCAATTATCATAAACAAACCGCCTATAATAAAAAACCAGGATTTCTCTTTCAATTCCCAAAAAATATCAATATATCTTGTAATTACAAATAGAACGAAAATTGCAATCCCGGAATTGAATATGGCGGGGTTCTCCTCTTCCACTCCGTAAAAAATATTTACAACGGCAAATACAACGAGTACCGCATTTGCCACGACAGTATCAAAAAGAATTAAATATGGATTCATCAATATAAAAAGATTACTGATAATGACAGACAGCAGAGCAAGTAATTCCCATTTTGCAGATTTTGTATTAAAGTAATTTTTTAGAAATTTTCCAATAAGTAAAACGACAGCAATAAACATCAGCAGCAAACTCATCCAAAAAAACAATTTAGAATAAACCGTATTGTTCAACAGCATTTTTTTGAATGATAAAAGATAAGTGCATCCGAAAGCAGTCGTGTATCCGAATATTTTATAAGGGCTACCCATTTCTTTGTTGCGATGACTAATACCGATTATATACAAAATTATTCCGATTGCCGATTGAATAATAACCGTTGTTATGAATGAATATCTGTTATCAAAAATTTTTGAGTAAGTATATAAAGTATAGTGAAACCACAGTATCAAACTCATAATGTTTATGGCAAGATTTAATTTTGATTTCTCTTTATATGTTAGATAAAATAAAGTTGCAAGGGGCAATAGAAAATAAAAATTAGGCGATATTTCCCGTATACTGAAATACGTTATATGCCATGCAACAAATGATAGTGATGCGGCATACAGATATTCTTTTTCTTCTTTTTTAATTAAGTAGCAACTCAATAAACCAATACTAATGAATAACGGCAGCCACTCATATTTAAAAAATGGACAATAAAAACCTGCCAAAAGTAGTCCGATGATGTTCATTTGCTGCCCGACTTTGAATTTTTTTGCCATAGGCAGCATCAAAATAAAAACAATTACAGGGTAATAATAATTTGCCACGTCGTTACTGGAACTGTACAAAAAATTCCAAACGACAAACAAAGCAGACGTAAGAACAAGAGTATATTTATTGTCAAAAAAATATACTATAGGTAATATCGGAAATGCCCATAAAAGTACAACCAACCAGTTGTCAGATGACGGGATATGATAAATCTGACAAATAAGTGCAATGCTTCCGCCCCAAAAAAGCGATGACAAAAACAACAAACTTTTACCAAGAACAGGGTATCTGCTGTTTTCACAACTGAAAAAATATCCTAAATACAACGTAATAAACGTAGTTCCCAAAAGGATACCTGTTCGTATATGTTTTGGAATTTCCTGCCAGTTGGACGCAACAAAAAATATAACTCCCAAACCGAGAAATATGGAACCGATAAGAGTGATTATTTTAACAGTGTCCATCTTTTTACCGACATCAATTCTTTTAAGATTATATTCCTGTAAAATTGAATTGCCCTGCTCCGTATTGATAATATTCTTTCTTTCCCATGACAGTATTTCTTTCTGCAGCCATTTAAGAATTGGATTCTTTCTTCCTAAAATAATTCTTATTGGTAGATAGATTGTAAGTCCAAGAACTAATAGTGACAGCAAACCGCCCACTATGTGCATTTCTGTATTATCCTGTTTTTATTTTCTTAAATTTTCTTTTCCCTACCTGAATTAAAAGTTCACCGGCTATTTTTATTATTTTATCCACCTGTGCTTTTTCTTCGTTGATTTTAACTCCGCCTTGTTTTATTAGGCGTTCCGATTCTTTTTTACTTTCGGTAAGTCCTGCTTCTACAAGAAGTTCGGAAATTTTTATTTCTTTTTTTGAACCCGCTGGCAAAACAAACTCTTCTATTTCTAACGGCAATTCTTTTGACGCAAAAACCTTATTGAATTCTTCTTCGCAATTTTCGGCGATTTCCGGCGAGTAAAATTTTGTAACTATAATTTTTGCGAGTTTCTCTTTCATCTGTTTCGGATGTCCTTTTTTAACATCAGCTATATTTTCCTGAGTTAAAAGTTCATAGTATTTATACATCAATTCGTCTGAAATAGACATAATTTTTCCGAAGATTTCAGATGGTGGTTCGGTTATACCGATATAGTTATTGTATGTTTTTGACATTTTTTGCACGCCGTCGGTACCTTCTAAAAGCGGCATAGTCATAACAACCTGCGGCTGCTGGCCGTAATCCTTCTGAATTTGGCGGGCCATCAGAAGATTGAATTTCTGGTCGGTGCCGCCGAGTTCAATATCCGAATTAACGCTTACGGAATCATAACCCGTCAATAGCGGATACAAAAACTCAAGAATTGTTATATCATTTCCGCTTTTATATCTCTGATTAAAATCGGCACGGGCAAGCATCTGTGCGACGGTTGAATGTTTTGCAAGTTCTAAAAGGCCGTCGAGCCCAAGAGAATAAAGCCAGTGGCTGTTAAACATTACCTCCGTTTTTTCCTTGTCTAAAATCTTAAAAACCTGCTCCTGATATGTCTTTGCGTTTTCCAAAATTTCATTCTCGTCTAAAACAGGTCTTGCCTCGCTTCTGCCCGACGGGTCGCCTATGCGGGCAGTGAAATCACCTATAATAAAAACAACCTTGTGACCTAAATCCTGAAATGTTTTAAGTTTTTCTATGACGACGGTATGTCCGAGATGAATATCCGGCGAGGTCGGGTCAACGCCCAATTTAACTCTCAACGGTTTGTTAAGTTTTAATTTCGCGGTAAGTTCCTCTTCCGAAATTATTTCAACGGAACCGCGCTTTATTTTTGACAGTTGTTCGTTTAAGTCCATAAGATTTTTAAAGTACAGAATAGTATAAAAGCAGCCACAGATAGACACAGATAAACACAGAAACAGAATTAAAAGATTTTAATCTGTGAAAATCTGCGAAATCTGTGGTTACGAAGTTTTTTTAATTTTACCAAAAAGAAAATAAAAAATCAAGCAAAAAATTGAAATCACAGTCACGATTTTCCCGACGGCATAAAAGAAAGGTTTATACTCAAATCTGACAACGCATTTCCCTTTTGGGATTTCAACCGCACGGAAAATGTAATTCGCCTGATAAATTTTTGATTCTTTACCGTCAATAAAAACTCTCCAGCCCGGATAAAAAGTGTCCGCCAGAACAAGAAACCCGCCGTTGGAAGATGTTGCCTCAATTTCAATCTCTCTTTGTGAATATTTTTTTATGGAAATAAAACCTTTCCCGGCATAATAATTCTTAAAAGGCATTTCTTCCAAAACCACCGTTTCAGATGGCACAAAGTTTTTCTCAAACATTTTCTGAATTACTAAATCATTCGGCACTACAACCGCACTATTAACGAAAAATGCTCTTTCCGTAAAAAGTTTGTTTTCGTAGACCTTTATCGTCGGTAAATTCGTATAAAATTTAAATTCCTTTTTAAGCGTGAGATATTGCGTCGGAAGGTTGTATGTTGTTATCACATATTTTCCTCCGGCGAAACCGATAAATCTCAGTGTTTCAAAACCTATTCCTCTTCTCATCATTTCTTCCCAAATTTCATAAAATCTTTTGGGACGGAGCCCGCCGTGACCTTCAATAGCGGGAATATTCCAGACGATATTTGAATTGGGCTGTAAAAAATTTCTATAATTATAAAAAGGCGTTAAATCGCCGGAAAAACCTTTTACCGACGATATGGCAGAATTGTAAGAATTCACCGACCACACCCGGTAAAAGCTTTTATCATTTTTTAGAAAATCTGTTACGGGTGGCGATGACATCCATTCATCTCTTTTATAAAAAGCGTTTTGTTTGTTTGCAAAATAAAACAATTCGGTGGCAACCAATCCAAATATTAAAAATTTTACAAAATTATTTTTCCATTTATCAATAACTAAACCTGCAAACAATGATAATGAAAAAACAGCAAAAATCAAAAGACGCTGGTGCAGACGAAACTGCTCAAAGCCGGGAATTATGTCAAGATAACCCGTAATTCCAAGTGATGATGAAAGCGCAACAATAAAAGTTAAAAAAACGATTACGGCAAAAAAAAAGTATTTTTTAAACTTTGAAAACAAACCGACTAAACCTATAATAAAAGCGATTTTACCGATATAAAAAGAATTCTCTATAAAAATTGAATGCGGTTTATTGAAAGAATTATCAAATGGCGTGCCAAAATTAAATGGAAATATCCAAGTGATTAAATCCGAAAAATTATAAGCCCACCACCATCTCGCGGGGTCTTTCGCAAAACCGATTTTTCGCGCAGTAAAATTGACCAGTTCCAATGTTGGCAACCATTGAACCGCAGAAATCCCTAACCCGACAATAACAAAAATTAAAAAAGCAAAAACTATCCGAATAATTTGTTGTCTTTTCAAATTGAAAACAAAATAGAGAAAAGAAAAAATCAAAGTGTAATAAGCAAACTGCGGAAATCCGGCAAGAATCTGGATTCCGAACGAAATGCCCGCACCCGCGATATTTTTGTAATTTCCATTTTTCAGATATTTTTCAATAAAATAAAAAATAAGCGGAAACCATATCACAGAATGGAGCATATTCAAGTGTTGAATGTGACAGAAAAAAAATCCGGAAAAAGAAAATATAGTTGCAGAAAAAATTGCAGGTTGCTTTTTAAGTCCGATTTCAGAAAAAAATAAAAAACTGAAAAATCCGCAGAGAATAAAATTGAGGATTATACTCAAATTAAAACCGATATCCGACGAAAATATGGAAAAAATTAAAATATTCGGCGGATAAAAAAATCCGCCCTGACCTTCGGCGTGAAGCGGATACCCGCACCAAACCAAATCGGACCAGACAGGAATTTCAATTTTTTTTAATGATTGCGACAAAAGATGTCTGTACGGAAAATTTAAGTCGGTGATATCGCTTCCGCCAAGCCCGGGTGTTATCGGAATATGAGTCATCAGAATAATTTTAGGCAGAAAAACAAAAACCAAAAACAAAAAAAATAAAACCACAAATAAACTTTTACGCATGTTTTAATTCTACTAAATTTTTAATCACTTGACAAGTAGGTTTTTACCAGATATAATTAAATTATGAGGAAATGGCTTCTTTTGGCGAGCATAATTGTTTTGTTTTTTGCTTTTATTGAACGGCTGACAAAATATCTCGGAGATATTCCCGACCCTTCACAACTTTCAAATTACACCCCTTCACTAACTTCAAAAATTTATGATATCAACGGGGAATTGATTGCAGAATTATTCACGGAAAAAAGAACCGTTGTTCCGCTCTCTGAAATTCCCAAAGATATGATAAATGCCATCATTGCAATTGAGGATACCCGTTTTTTCAGACACTGGGGAATTGACCCGTACAGAATAATCGGTGCCTTTGTTTCAAACATTAAAGCGGGCACAGTGGTAGAGGGCGGTTCAACTATTACCCAGCAGTTATCAAAAGTGATTTTTTTATCACGAAGAAAGACACTCGCCAGAAAAATAAAAGAAGTTATTTTGGCAATCCAGTTGGAGCGTGATTACTCAAAATATGAAATTCTGGAAATGTATCTAAACCAGATTTATTTCGGAAACGGCGCCTACGGGGTTGCAACTGCCGCAAAAGTTTATTTCGGAAAAAATGTTTCCGACTTAACACTTGAAGAATGCGCACTTTTGGCGGGACTTCCGAGAGCACCGTCAATGTATTCGCCTTTCAAAAATCCAGAAAAAACGATTCAGAGAAGGGCTGTGGTTCTGGCAAGAATGCGTGATGTGGGATTTATAACCGACGAACAAAAAAAAGAAGCGGAAGAAAAAAACATTGTCATTTCGCCACCGCACATCGCTACAAAAATAGCACCTCATTTTATTGACAACATCAGGCAGACGCTTGAGTCAAAATATGGGAGCATATTATATCAGGGCGGGCTTGAAATTTACACAACACTTGATAAGAAAATTCAGAAATCGGCGGAAAAAATTTTTGAAAGACAACTTTTGGAGTTTGACCAACTTTCCAAATCCACCGTTAATGTTGAGGGTGCGCTTTTATGTCTTGATGTAAAAACAGGCGGAATTCACGCGGAAGTTGCCGGAAGAAATTTTCAGTCAAGCCAATTTAACAGAGCATTTCAGGCAAAAAGACAGCCGGGAAGTGCATTCAAGGTTTTTGTCTACACTGCCGCGATTGAAAACGGTTTTACCCCTACCTCAATTATTGACGATTCACCCCTTACCTATTACAACACGGGCCGCGACTGGGAACTTTTTTCAAACACGACCGATTTTTCTGATGTTCAGGATAAAAATCTCCTTAATAAACTATTGGAAAAAGATAATGAAGCAATTGAAAATAATAAACCGAATGAGCGGGTTCTGTGGCAACCGCAGAATTATTCTGAAAAATTTCACGGGCTGGTTCTTTTAAGAAAGGCACTGGAACACTCTCTTAATATATGCGCAATAAAAGTGACCGATAAAATCGGACCGACCACAGTTGCATATTATGCGAAACAAATTGGAATTGACTCGCCTCTTACGGAAACGATTTCTCTGGCGCTGGGCTCTTCGGATGTTACGCTGAAAGAAATGACATCTGCTTTTGGATGTCTGGCAAATTCAGGAATAAAAACAACTCCCTATTCAATTGTAAAAGTTTTAGACAATAAAGGCAGGGTTTTGGAGGAATTTTTCCCGGAAGAAAAAGATGTGCTCTCCATCCAGACGGCATTTTTGATGACAAATCTTCTGCGAGGAGTTATTGAACACGGAACAGGCGTTTACGCAAGACAATTGAAAAGACCGGCGGCGGGGAAAACGGGCACTACAAACGATTGTCAGGATGCATGGTTTGTCGGCTACACCCCTCAACTTGTGTGCGGCATATGGGTTGGTTATGATGACCATAGAACATTAGGCAAAAAAATGACCGGCGGAAGGCTGGCATGCCCTATCTGGACCGAACTTATGCGGGAGGCATTGAGAGGACAACCCGTTATAGATTTTGCAACGCCTTCAAATATTACATATGCAAAAATTGACCCGCAGACGGGATTATTAGCACTCGGAAATCCAAAAGGGACATATCTGGAAGCATTTTTAAGCGGGACCGAACCGAAAGAGTTCTCATTTGGTAAAGGTGTTGCTGTTGTCAAGAAAGTTGAAGATGAAGCGGAACCGCAAGTTTTGACTGGTCTAACGGAAAGCACAACCCGGGCAGTGCCTGTACTGCCTGTAATTCGACTTGATAGCGAAGGCGGCTTTTGAAAGCACAAATTACACAGATTAAAAGCACGGATTTATAAGATAAAATTAGTATTCAACTAGTTTCGTAGTTGTGACCGAAGGAAATCCCTTTAGGGACGAAAGTAGTTGAATAGATTACAATTCACCGTCTGAAAAGTAATTTTTGAAATGGAGGAAAAAATGAGAATCAAATCGTCTGATGCACAGAAAAACGGAATTATTGCGGTGGCGAATTTAATGTGTATTGCGGCAAGAACCGCGCCAAAAGCAAGAGGAATTGACAACATCATAACAATAATTCTTACTGACAAAGAGATTGAGGAACTGGCGGCAAAAATGGTTGAAATCGCAAACACCGGATACAGGACAAATACATTTTTGAGGGATGCGGAGTGTGTGAAAAAAGCGACGGCGCTCATTTTAATCGGAACAAAAATTTCTACCATTGGACTTGACTGCGGCTTCTGTGGATTTGAAAATTGCAAAAAATGTGAGCAGATGAAAGGTGTGTGTGTTTATAATTCAGGCGACTTGGGAATTGCGGTCGGTTCTGCCGTTTCAATTGCCGCGGATAACCGAGTTGACAACAGAATTATGTACACTGCCGGATACACCGCTGTAAAAAATAAACTAATTGACAAAGATGTCAAAATCGCATTCGGGATTCCTCTTTCCGCTTCCGGTAAAAATATATTTTTTGAGAGAAAATAGTCGCCCCTAAAGGGACTTCCTGCGGTCACTCAAAAATAACCCCAACTTTTTACTTATTAAAATTTTCCAATTGCTTAAAAAGGTCGTCGCCAAAGACGGGTTCTTCTTTCTTCGGGGTAGTTTTTTCCTGTTTTTTAGTCGGGCTTTCAATTGATTTTTCAGCCGCTTCTTTCTTTTTGGTTTCCACTTTATACTGTCCGAGCGTTATTTTTTTGACGACAATTTTCGGCGGAAGTTTCCCTTCGTTTAAGGCAACAACCCCGCCTGCATTTCCGTTGTAATAAATCCTAAACAGCGTATCTTTGACTGCTGGTTGGTATGAACTGCCTTTTATCTCCAACTCCGACTCCCACTTCGGATGAATTATCAGTTTTCCGTTGGCATCAGCAATACCCTTTACAATGGGAACTGAAAATCTTATTTTGTAGACGCCGTTGACATCTGTCACCGCATTTTCAAAACCGATGCCGTCAACCATAACCTGAATATTTGCTACGGGAACTCCGTCTTCGCCGACAATTTCACCCCTTAAAAAGCCCTCAAACCAGTCGGTATAATTAGCATTAGATATAAATAAAAATTTTTTATAACCCGCAAGTTTTTTGATGATACCCAAGTCGGTCAGGCGGTCGGAATTAAGGTTTTCGTTGATAGTTGTAATTTTTCCGGTTGTTTTTTTACCGATAATGGGAAATCCGGCACAACCGGTAAAGAGGCAATTAAAAATGTAAAATGTAAAATGTAAAATGACTAATAAAACCAAACCACAATTTTTAATTTTTAATTTTGAATTTTTCATTGTTTTCTATTCCCTCTGTTTTCTGGAAATTATTTTATCTATCTCGTTATTTTTCTTTTTTGCCCATCTGTTCTCAGGAAATTTTGTAGTTAAAAGTTCTTTGATTTTTTTGATTGCATCCGGCTTCTGTGGAGATGTCCAGTACTGCTCAATTATTCTCTGATAAACCCGTATTGCTTCCTTAAAAGCGGAAATCTGCTCATAGATTTTTGCCGACTCTTCAAGCGACCATGATGCATATTGACTTTTAGGAAATCTATCCGCTAGTTCCTCATATGCCGAAGCCGCTTCGTTCCATTGATTCATTCTCGTAAATGCCTCTGCGATTTTTTTCTGCGCCTCGTCGCCGTAATAGATATCGCCGAACTGGTCAATATAATACTGGTATTCTGCAATCGCTTCGTTATATTTTCCGTCGTAGTAATACTTTTCTGCTCTCTGAAACTGCTGAACTGCCGCCTGATTCCCCCAGTAGTCGCCCGTCCTAACGGGCCTTTGGGAAGCGCAACCGGTGAAAGCAGTAAGTAGGAAGTAGGAAGTAGGAAGTAGGAAAATACAAAACCAGTTTCTACTTTTTACTTTTAACTTTTTACTTTTAACTTGTCTCATTTTTTCTCCTCTACGACTATCTGGGCGGCGGCAAGTTTGGCAATTGGCACTCTGAACGGCGAACAGGAAACATAGTTCATTTTAACACGATGGCAGAACTTTACCGATTCGGGGTCGCCGCCGTGCTCGCCGCAAATACCGACTTCAAGATTTTTTTTAGTCTTTCTGCCGCATTCAATTCCGATTTTAATCAACTCGCCTATTCCTTCAAAATCAATCGTTGCAAACGGGTCTGATGGAAGAATTTTTTTCTGCAGGTAATCCGGCATAAATCCGCCTATGTCATCTCTGGAAAAACCAAATCCCATCTGGGTTAAATCATTCGTTCCAAAAGAGAAAAACTCTGAGACCTCGGCGATTTTTCCCGCTGTTAAGCATGCTCTCGGAATTTCAATCATCGTGCCGAACAAATACGAAATTTTCTTCAACCCTGAATTTTTCAGCGTTTCACCGTAAATTCTCTCAACGATTTCTTTTTGATTTTTTAATTCGTTAACAGAGCCAACTACTGGAATCATAATTTCCGGAAAGGGTTTTTTGCCTTCTTTGAGCAATTCAGCGGATGCTTCAAAAATTGCGCGGACCTGCATTTCTGTAATTTCAGGATATGTAATTCCCAAACGGACGCCGCGGTGACCCATCATAGGATTGGATTCATGCAGAGCATTTGCTCTTTTGTTAAATTCGTCGTCGGATATCCCCAACGACTCCGCCAAACGCTTCCTTTCATCCCCTCTTTTTGGAACGAATTCATGCAATGGCGGGTCTAAAAGACGAACCACAACAGGAAAACCCTCCATAGCGGCAAGAGTGCCTTTGATGTCATTTTTAACAAACGGGAAAAGTTCAGCAAGTGCTTTTCTTCTTTCTTCCTCATCTTTTGAGATAATCATTTTTCTCAGAAGAAACAACGGCTGCTCGGAGCCCTTTCCGTAAAACATATGCTCGGTTCTGAAAAGCCCAATTCCCTCGGCACCAAAAGTTCTCGCCCTTTTTGCATCCTCAGGCGTATCGGCATTTGTCCGGATGCCAAGTTTTTTTATTGAATTACAAATTCTCATAAACTCAACGAAATACGGGTTTTCTTCCGCTGCTTTTACCATAGGAAGTTGTCCTCTGTAAATATAACCCTTTGAGCCGTTGAGGGTTAACCAGTCGCCTTCTTTCAACACAATATCACTGTCGGAAACTTTCAGTGTTTTTTCTTTATAATCAACATGAAGTTCCCCTGCACCTACGATACAACACTTACCCCAACCGCGTGCAACAAGTGCAGCGTGAGATGTCATTCCTCCGCGGGCGGTTAAAATCGCATTTGCGGCACGCATACCCTCAACATCTTCCGGATTGGTTTCCTCACGAACTAAAATAACATCCTTTCCGCTTTTTCTCCACACGACAGCATCATTAGCGGAAAAAACAATCATTCCGGTGGCGCCGCCGGGACCCGCTGGGAGACCTTTTGCTATCGGCGTTGAATTCTTTTCAGAAATAGGGTCAACAATAGGATGCAGAAGTTCATCAAGTTGAGACGGTGTTACACGCATAATTGCCGTCTCTTTTTTAATCAGTTTTTCCTTCATCATATCAACTGCACATCTTATAGCGGCAGGACCGTTTCTTTTTCCGATACGGCACTGCAGCATCCAGAGTTTTCCGACCTCAATTGTGAACTCAATATCCTGCATATCCCGATAGTGCTTTTCAAGTTTCCTCTGGTACGAGTCAAGTTGCGAGTATATTTTCGGCATTGATGTTTCAAGTGAATGAAGATTTTTATTCCGCTCCGTTTTTCCCTGCTCGTTAATCGGATTTGGAGTTCTGATGCCCGCGACGACATCTTCGCCCTGAGCGTTAACAAGCCACTCACCGTAGAAAACTTTTTCGCCGGTTGCGGGATTTCTTGTAAATGCCACACCCGTGGCGGAAGAATTGCCCATATTTCCGAAAACCATCGCTTGAACATTTACCGCCGTTCCCCACTCATCAGGAATATTTTCTATCCGACGGTAAGAAATCGCCCTTTTTCCATGCCACGACTGAAATACTGCGCTGATTCCGCCCCACAACTGCTCCATCGGGTCTTCGGGAAAATCCTTGCCAAGTATTTCTTTCACTTTTGATTTATAAATTTCAATGAGTTCCTTCAAATCGTCGGCGGTCAAATCGGTGTCAAGTTTCGCACCTTTTTTTTCTTTCATCTTGTGAAGTTCTTTTTCAAGTTGCTGACGAATACCCCGACCTTCTTCCGTCTCAATTCCGCCTGCTTTTTCCATAACAACATCGGAATACATCTGAATTAGCCGGCGATGGGCATCATAAACAAATCTGGGATTGCCGGTTTTTTTAATAAGTGCTTCGCGGGTTTCATTGTTGAGTCCGACATTTAATACGGTTTCCATCATTCCCGGCATTGATTTTCTTGCACCGCTTCGGACCGAAACCAAAAGCGGATTTTCCTTGTCGCCGAATTTATAACCCATCAATGTTTCAACTCTTTTAAGCGCCGTTTCAACCTGTTTTTTTAACTCCAACGGATACTTTTTTTTGTTTTTGTAATATGCTGTGCAGACCTCCGTAGAAAGCGTAAAACCTGCAGGGACAGGTAGCCCTATCTTCACCATCTCGGCAAGATTTGCGCCCTTGCCGCCAAGAAGATTTTTCATTTTCTCATTTCCATCCGCGTGACCTTTCCCAAAAAAATACACATACTTCTTTGCCATATTATTCAGTCCCTCCTAATGATTTAATTAAAAAAACCACTCTTCTATTTTTCGCTTTATTTATTTCAGTATCATTAGGAAAAAGTGGTCTGTGTTCACCATAACCAATCGCAGCAACTTTGTTAGGTGAAATTCCATGAATGGATATAAGATATTTTACAACATTTGTTGCACGGGCGGTTGAAAGTTCCCAGTTGGAAGCGTACTGTAAAGTTGCTATGGGTACATTATCAGTATGTCCCTCAACGATTAAAAAATTATTTTCAATTTCAAGTCCACTTTTCAATGCAGGTGTGATTTTATCAATAAATATTTTCATTCCTGGAAGCAGTTCGGCACTGCCTGAGACGAAAAATGGTATTTTCTGCTGTTCTTGTAGCGAAATTTGGATTCCATCTTTTGTAACTTTTGCCTCGCCGGGTATACCGCTCTCTTCCATCGTTTTTTTTACTTCATTTACACTATTTTGAATTTGAGGAAAAAGAGCAGAGCCAAGTGCATAAATCATTAAAAAGAAACACGCAAGTTCAGTCATTAAATCAGCGTAATTAACAAGCCACGGTGGAGCAGCATGACCAACCTGTGATACTCTCGGGTCATTTTCAGCAACATATCCTCTTGGCGGTTTTAATATCATAAATTAAGCCACAGAATTTCACAGAATTCCACTGAAATGTCTTTTTCTGTGTTTTTTCTGTGTCCATCTGTGGCGCCTTTGAAATTCCATATCATAAATTATTTTCCTGTTGATTTTATTGCTAGACGCTGTGCCGGTTCAAGATATGCTTTCAGGTTTGACTCCATAATTATAGGACTGACTCCCGATTGTAAAAGTAAAACACCGCGGATAATAATCTCTTTTACTAAAAGTTCTTCCTCGGAGCGTCTGCGTAACTTACCCGCCATTGGATAAAATAAAAGGTATCCTGCTGAAAGTCCATAAAATGCTGCAGCAAGTGCCATGGCCATTCTTGCCGGAACACCCGCAACATCTTTTGTTTTACTTAAAAGCAAAATCATTCCTAAAACAGTTCCTATAATTCCAAAAGCAGGTGAATATGTCCCAAGTGAGTTAAAAATTTCCTGACCAACTTTATGCCGCTCTCTGATAAATCCGATTTCCGTTTCTAGCATATTTCTGATAAATTCAGAGTCAAAACCATCAATAACTAACTGCACACCGCGCCGCATAAAATCATTTTTCACATTTTTCACATCACCTTCAAGAGAGAGAAGCCCTTCCGTTCTTGCCTTTTTTGTAAAATCAACAAACGAACTGACAATTTCGGTCGTATCTTCTCCGCCGCTGGTAAAAAGAACCTTTCTTAAAACCTTAAAGACACCGAAAACCTGCCGTAATGGATAATTTACAAGCAACGCACAAAGTGTTCCGCCGATAACTACCATAAATGCTTCCAAGTTTACAAATGGTTTAAATCCACTTATACCTTCCGCTAAAAATATTGAAGCAAAAACAAATCCCAAAAATACGATTATACCGGCAATTGTTGCTATGTCCATAAATTATCCCTCCGTTATTTGCTGTGTATTTTTTTCTTTACCTCAATAATCCTGTTTGTAACTTCATCCGGTGTTTCTTTAACTATCGTGCTCTTTCCCGTTGTTAAAAGAATCGTAGTATTAGGATGACATTCTATCTTTTCTATTAAATCAGGATTAATATAAATTTCCGCACCGTTAAGTTTCGTCAGTTTAATCATTGTTTAATTATATCTTTTTTGGCTGAAATGTCAAGCATTTTTTTGGCGGTTTATTTCATAGAAAATTATGGATGCCGACATTGCAGCATTCAATGAAGATATTTTTTTATCTATCGGAATTTTAATAAGAAAATCACATTTTTCTTTTGT